>JAZQUJ010000054.1:0-36294 GCA_045631245.1 Bianqueaceae bacterium | reverse complement strand
CGTGTTACTCACCCGTCCGCCGCTAAGGTTAAAAGCAAGCTTTCAACCTCCGCTCGACTTGCATGTGTTAAGCGTGCCGCCAGCGTTCATCCTGAGCCAGGATCAAACTCTTAATTTGATTCGTTCGTTATTACTTGGTTTTGAATTGACCGGTATTTTTCTTACCGTTCCCTTTACTCCGTCATTTAGAAGTTTCGTAGAAACTTCCAAACTTCGCGAAGCAAAGTTTTTTCTTCTCAGATGTTACACTGTTCGATTTTCAAAGTTCTTTTAGTTTTGCGCTTCGTGCGAAGTGCTTTGCTATCTTATCACATCTCTTTTTGTTTGTCAAGTACTTTTTTCAACTTTTTTCAAACTTTTTCGATGCAGTTCGTTTGGCGCGAACAGGAGATATATTATCACGTTCGCTTCCTTTTGTCAACACCTTTTTCAAAACTTTTTAAAGTTTTTCAAATTCGTCGACGAACGGAGAAGGAGGGATTTGAACCCTCGCGCCAGTTTCCCGACCTACGCCCTTAGCAGGGGCGCCTCTTCGGCCACTTGAGTACTTCTCCAGGGCTTACTGCGTTGGCTCCTAACCACGAGTGCGAAAGTTATTATACCTGATTAAGAGCCCATTGTCAACAACAATTTTAAAAAACTATGCAAAAATTTTCATGATCCACTCTACCAGATAATTTGTCTGATAGAACCATACAGCAACTGTGCTATTCTCAACCGCTTGAATAATTCCTGTAAATAGATTTTGCCCCGTCGCCATCATGGTAAACACAAACATCAACAGTTGAATCACAAAATATCCGATAATTCCATTCGCTATCATTCCCAGCAATCGATTTGCCAGCCCAATCAACGGTATATGGTTTATAATGCTTAGGCTACGTCCAAATATTTTCAGAAGAACGAATGCCCCCACAAACACTATAAGTAATGCAACTGCATTTACCACGATATTCGCCAGAAACACGCCCACATAATCGCGAAACGTATCAACACCCAGAGCAGCGTATGCCTCATAATTATTATTACCAATCATACTGGTTTTTAATGCCTCTGGCAAAAACAAACCTTCAATGTAAGAGGCCGCTTCTGTTATGCCCGGCTGTGTCGGTGCTTGATTTCCAGCTCCAAAAAGTGCAGCGATCCTCTCTTGAAAACCGATCATTCTTAAAAAATCAGCCACATAACCATATAAGTGCCAAGTCAACAAGATCGCTATCACAAAACTCAGCATCGTGACCAATGTTCTTGCCAAACCTTTTTTCCACCCTTTTGCCAAATACAGGACCAAAATAAAGATAACGCCCGCATCCACTATATAAGGAAATAACTCATTCATCCTCTGTCTCCGTTGCTCCTTTTATCGATACTTTAAAAAATCCAATTTCGCCATTTCTCACCACTGCAACCGTTTCGTCACTCTCAAACGCTACCAAACGAGAATAATCTTCAATCGCATCAAATTGCCATTTAGGAGAGCCACTCGGAGAAATTCCATAATAGGAACGGCCCGCACCATATATGACCGTTTCTCCCCATGCATCCAAATATGTAGCCCCCTCCGAACTCTTCGAGCACAGAACATCTCCACTGTAATCGTAGACCACGACATTATTTTCCGCTGCAGCTATTGTACCTGCCAAACCATCTCCATACCGAACTGCAAAATAACCATCGGATAGCATCAGAGTTTCCATTTGATACTCCAGCTTTTTCTCCCATATGATTTCACAAGTTCTTTTAGCATCTACGGCTCCAAAACGATCACTACCTGCAAAAAAGCAAAGATCAGCATCAAATTTCAAGTCAGCAATCACGCAGTCTTCGAATGCTACACTTCCCACAATTCGATCCACCAACGCAGAGCCGCTCTCAGTCAAATCAAAAACAGTGACCACACTTTGTATTTTAGTTCCGGTATAATCAATATACGCTGTAGCCAGTCGGCTTCCGTCTGAATTCAACGCGATCGCCACCGGTATACCATCTGTATCTGCATAGGTATGCCGCTGCATCAACGTTTCACCCGTCGCCGAATATAATTTAACATCATGGCTTTCACCGCCGTCCAAAACAACTACGCTAGCTCCCTGTTCGTTAACACACTGTAGCAGAATCTTATTCTCTGCATCGATTTCCGTTTCAACAATACCGTTTTTAATCAAAATCACTGAAGTACCCAGTCGATCCGCTACCGAAACATACTCTCCCGCCTTCAGCATATAGGGCGATGACATGGTAAAAGGAACATCCCATATTACTTTTCCTTTTTCATCCAAAGCCTGAAGCCCATCTTGGCTGCATCGAAGCAAATACTCTCCCGAAATCAACACGCTGGTATTACCCTCTGCAAACGAAACCGTTTGATCCATTTCCTGAAGCACATAGCTTGAGCGGCCACGAATCATATTATAGAAACGATCTGAAAACAAAAAGGTAACCAGAGCAATTACAAAAATCGCAATCATTCCCAACAATAGCCACTTCTTCATTTCCTTCGGCGTCTCTTGCAGTTCTCTGTCATCATCCTGCAATTTTTCCGCTTCCGGATCCGCCTTCGGTTCTTCATTCTCCGCAGTTTTCTCTTCCGCTTCAGTCTCTTCCGGCTCCGCCGGCTCCTCTATTCCCTCAAACAGATCCTGCTCGGCTTCTGCCTCCGAACTTTCTAACCAACTATCCCTAGTATCTTCATTATTATTTTCCATTTATTTTCTCCTTTTTGAGAAAACTATGCAACACGATCAACATCAACTGCACGCTTCCCACATAACCCAAAATACGGTATCCATCGTCTACCAGTTCTGTAAAACCTGCCCGAGACAGCAAAAGCGCCGTCATCGTCATTCCCAGCCACAGTATTCCTCTCTTCATCGGCCAAAGCGCCTGTATTCGATTCATGAATCCAAAGCCATTCGATATTGCCGTTGTATACATAGCTCCCAATAACACAAATACATATACTCGCTTTCCAAACTCACAGCCTTGCAGTAATTCCAAAACCGGAATAGGTATATTTACTATTGTATCATAATTTAAAAATGTTGCAAGAGCCAGTCCAAATGTAAGAGTCATTAATATCACAGCCGTTTGGACTCCCACAGCCGCCGCTTCCCTTTTTGTGTGTATGAAGCCGGAAAATCCGACCAAAACAGCTCCCACACCCAGCATATTATAAGAAGCATATATCACCGCACCCATAAATGCATCCCCTACACTTTTTAACGGCTGAGCCGTTATAACAGATAGCGGCTGCAGACTTAACCCCACCGTTTCAGCCACCGATGGCACTGTCCAAATACTGTAAATGCTCACAAGAATAATTCCGGCAATGAGGATCGGAGTTAAAATTCCATTAACCGCCAGAATCCCTTTTGATCCACCACATAACGCAGCGGCGCAGCATCCGGCCATAAAAAAAGAACCCACAGGAGCGGGCAAGTCCCATTGCTGCAAAAAAACAGCGTCACTGCCTGCCAGCATGACGCCATATCCAAGCAACATGGAAAAAGTCACTAAGGCATCCAATACAGCGCCCGGCCATTTTCCGGCGATCCTTTCGGTAAATGCTCCGTATTCCCTATCTCCATGTTCATATGCAATTTTCAGCACACCATACGTTCCAAGGAAGAAGAGAAGACCCGCAAGCCCTATAGACCATAGTCCCGCTTCCCCATACTGAACAAAATATGCTTTTATCTCAGCACCGGATGCAAATCCGGCTCCTACCACAGTACCAACCATTACCAAAGCGATCCGCCCGGTGTTCGCAGCTGTCTTTATTTTCTTCACGGAGCCGTATCGCCTCCGTCTTCCGTACTTTCCGCATCATCTCCGATGGGCGCCTGCACCGGAAGTGTGATTGAGCTGCCCGTTCCCGTCATCGAGGAATGGATCTCGTCAATTTGAATATCCATCACCTCCAGACGATTTTGAATTCCATCCAGGGTACTTATACTATTGAACAAAAGCATCCCCATAACCAGGGTTACCGTAAGCAAAATAGCCGATAGCGATGTCAACACACGCATAGGACTGATCTCTGGCTTCCGTTCTTTGACAAATCGCCTTTCCGTCACCTTCTCCGCTCTGTTTTTATCCCGCAGCGGCAATTTATCAAGATGCTCCCACACACTTCGTTTTTTATCTTCCTTCAGAATTTCCCAGGGCAGTTTTTCGTCATCGTTTTTTTCTTCCAAACGTTGCTTGGGTTGCGGTTTTGGCTGTACCGCTTGCACATCACGAAAATCGGTCGGGTTTTGGTCAGAGTATACATAATGCCCACCAAGTTCATGATAATCTCCCTCTTCCCAGCGATAAAAACTAAAGCTTCCGTCCAAACCATCACCCATCAGCAAAATTGGTGACTGCGAAAAAAATTCTTCATTTTGTTTCGCAAAACGCCACGCCCCATCGCAGCCATATCCCGGTTGGTTCAAAGCCCATCCAAGCACTTTGAATTTTGGAAACTGACGTTGCTGTCTCCTTTGCAGGCTATTCAGCTGGTCCCCCGTAAACCGGATCTGCCGATCGCTTCCCGACTCACCTTCCAAAATTCCGCGAATCAAATATATGGTTTGACGCCCCAAACGATATTCCCGCCCCAGCAAATAGTACATTTGAAAATGACCCACACGATCCGTCATATTTTCTTTCAAAAACAGATCGCTTCTTTCTTCCAAATATACTTTTACTTCTTCACCGGGCTTTCCTACACACTTAACAACACTCTGCCGCGTTTCCTTTTCTTCCATCGTACACTCTCCCCCTGTATAATACCCTCGCCCCACACCGGGGCACAGTTTTTTCTCTGGCTGAGAGTCTACCATATTTTACCATCCATTTCAGTCGAAATCTGTCATCCACACTACAAAATTTATCGACAGGATCCGGGTTTATTCTTGCTTCTATATTTTTAGGAAATGCTCTTACAGCTCCTCGTCGTCATCAGTGCCAATGATTTCCACTTCAAAGCTTTGATACGGAAACTGTTCAATAAAATGATCCTGATGGAACTGAGTTCGTCCAAACTTTTCTATTTCCTCATGATTCTGCTTCAGCCAAATGGGACGAGGCAGATCAAGAACCTGTATGATCTCATCAATGCACATCTCCAAGCGGACCTCATCCGACCAATTCCGATGATCATCCTCCGCCGTATAACTTTGATGCACTCTATGCTTATGCCAAATTTTACCCCATACTCTCAACATAGTTACCCTGCTCCGTTCCACATTTTTAAGATCAATATATTTAGGATCAATAAAATCCATGGGGATCTTCTAATATCAGTCTGGCAGGATCGATCCTACCGAAAAACCACACTCTTCCCGTAAAACGGTATCCCGGTTTCGGTTCCCCCAAAAGATCTCGCGGATTGATGCAAACCCGCAGTATTTGACCCAGAACATTTAACTCCAAATAATATACCCATTCTTCCGTAACTGAGTTCATCAGTTTATCCACATGAAGTATATCGCCCAGCACCGTGTAATAATTTTCGCGATCATTTTCTACAGGATACAAAAAGCCATCGAATATACTATATACATCTTCACTTTGCAGACGATCTTCGATCTCCTGCTGGGTTTGTTCTTCCTCCGACTGCATTTCGCGGATGGCGCTTTCGTCTCCCTCCATCGCTCGTCTTAATAATCCTCTGCGATTTTCTTCCACTTCTTCGATCGCTTCAATGTCATCTTCCGTACGATCGATTCCTAATATCACCTTTCCCTCAAAGGAAAGGCCATAACAAGACACATAATTCTTTTCTCTTTCAAACAGCATCTTCTCTCTAAAAAAACGATGCACCTCTGTTACCCGAAAACAAATTCCCTCCAGAGTGCTTTTCTCCTGACCATACATGTACAAATCATCCAGCGTATCCTCATGCACATCGCACTCCAAAAACTCATAGCCACGTTTTTCCTTTAGAGCCGGGCAAATCATCGCGATCCGTATAAAATGATCCGGTTCCAAGGTGCCACGCATGATCAACTGAAACGGGCCCATTTCCTTTGTTAATTCAACATGTACCACACCGTCCCGAATAAAATGCTGCCCCTTCAGACGTTCTTTCATAAGAAGCCCAGCCACATACTCATCAATTACCTGTTGTGCGACATAGCGGCTCATGCCGATGGCAGAAAGTACTCTTAACATAGCAAAACCCCAATCTTATTCTCTGACAACAACGTATACCGATGCCGAGAGTTCAGTGCCCTCCAGCATCGCCTGCACTTCAAACACTCCTTGACGCATGGGTGCCGTGTAGGTTCCAAATTTGTTAATGGATCCAGAATCCTCCCCCATTACTTTCCAGGAAATAATTCCTTGAAGTTCCTCCGCCTTTCGACAACTAAAGGTATATTTCATTCCCGGTCGCAGGCTTTTGGGCGGGTTGGCAATATAAAAAGCTTGTGCACTCTTAATATCCTGTTCTTTATTTGATAACACTTCTTCTTTTCGAGCGCTCCAGGCAATTCGGATCATACCCGGCATCATGCCATTAGGCAGCTGCAGACCCAAACGGAATCGTCCGGTTTCTGTTTCTAAAAACGCCCCCATCTTGACTGCCGGTACCGCCGGAATATACTCGGATTGTTGAAAAACCTGACTATCTCCCCATAGCAGTCTTTCATTTTGTACGGGTTCTTCATCAAACCCCATGTCATCAATTACATAAAAATTAAGTTCATGCCGACCCGTTCCCAATTTGGTGTCGATCCAGTCGGTATACAAACAGCGACCCGCTCTTTGCGAGGCTGTCACCTGAAACTTGATTTCTCCAGCGGCCCAAGGTTCCTTCACCGCTCTTTCTTCATACTCTATTCGAATATCTGTACTGCTGCGCATCGAAGACCTCCCAATTTATATACACTATCAAAGACTTTTCTATACACACAGATTCTTTTACATTTCTTATTATTGTAGCGGCTTTTACACCCTTGTGCAACATTTTTTTCAGTTTCCTCTGTAAATTCATCCAAAGTATGATATAATAGTCATATTATACTAGGAGGTTTATTATTATGAAAGTTTTTTCTACCGAACGCCGCGGCTACAGCCCCCGCGAAGTTGATGAATATGTAAGCATGCTGGAAACCCAGCTTGGTCAGAAGGAAGCACAGCTCGGTGAATATCGCCAAAAGGAAGCTGCCATTAATCAGTCTGTGGTAGAGGCCAAACTGTTAGCCAATAAAATCGTAGAAAATGCTCAGGCAGAAGCCCAGCAGATCCACCAAAACGCTCTTGACTCAATGACCGATATTAAAGAGCAGGTCAAAGCAATGAAAGAAAAGTTACAGCTGTTCCAGCAGGATTATAACCGTATTCTTCAGCAATATCTGGTGTCCGTTCGTTGTACCGATATGGTCCAGATTTTCGATGATCTTGATTGCTTTATGACCACCATTGGCATGAATGAACAGGCCAGCGAAACCCCTACTAAGGCATCTGCAGCGGAGGTTCAGTAATGATGTGGTTTTATATCATCGGAACCTTGTGTATTTTTTTCTTCCTTTTAAAGAATATACACAACGACCGGGAATTTAAAGAGTACAGTCAGGATGCCATCGCTGTTTATCACGATACTCGCACATCACATAAAATATCCGGAATTTTATTCAAAATTTTATTTGTCTTATTGTTCCTTTTGGGAATCGTTTCTATATTCGTACTGCATATTCAGGATCCCTCTTCCATACTTACTATTGTCTGTTTAGTTCTTGGATGTTTCCTTTTTGCCTTTTATCCCTTCACTCCCGGACGCTGGGTATTAACCAATCGTGGCATTTATGTGTACAATACCGGCACCTTCCTTCCCTGGACTCAAATGGTTGGTACCGAGATCCTGCCCAGAGGCAAGCAAACCTTTATTATTTTAAATATTAAACAAACCGAAAAAGAGCATGGCAAGCGTACCGCTTATCCGCTTCTGGTGCCCGGCCCTCAGGCTAAGGATCTATGCAACATGATTCGTGAATTCATTACGGTTATGGACCGCAAACAGTATCGTAAACAGTTAAATCAGGAGCGTGCCGTTCCCTTGAAGGACAGAAAGTTCTATTGATTGCTTTCGATCAATGAATCGATCCTCATTTTGACCCCCAATTTATATGTTATAAAGGAGTATTATGGACGATCAAACAAAAAGAAAAAGAATCCAATGGCTGCGGAATTTGCCGCCCATGTTCTCCCTTATGTTAGTAGTGGCTTTTGGTATTGTTTTTTATAAGCTATCTCAAAAGATCGATCTTTCCGCCATCCGGATTTCCAGTATTCTTTCCGTTTTAAGCCCTTTTATTATTGGTTTAGTACTGACTTTTTTCCTGGTTTCCCCGGTTAAATTCACCGAAAAACAGTTTAAGCGTCTGCACTTTTTCCGTTCCAAACCTACCTTCACAAACTTTCTTGCCATTATTCTGAGCTATGTTGTGATATTTGGTATTGTAATTATAGTTTTGGTATATGTCATGCCTCAGGTTTTTGCCGGCTTAAGTACATTGCTTAACCTTTTGATCGATGCACTGGAATACATCTACAATAACCTGGACACCTTATTGGCCGATTGGGATGAATCCTCCTGGAGCTCTATGATCCCAAGCAAGACCTTGCGGGATTCCTTAGGCAGCATCCTGTCGTCTCTGACTGCTAATTTGGAAGGTATTGCCGGTACTGTGTTACCCAAACTATACCAAACGGTAGCCGGTGTAGCCGCCGGTTCCCTCAACACTTTAGTAGGAATCATCGTGTCGATCTATTTGATCGCCGACAGAGAAAGCCTTTCCTATGGCGGCAAACGAGTTCTGTACGCTTTCTTCAAAAAAGAAAAAGCGAATCATATTTTGGATCTGGCTCAGGAGACTTTAATGATCTTCCGTCGCTTTTTCGTAGGAAAAGCACTGGATTCCCTTATTATTGGTATCCTTTGCTATATCCTTATGAAAATTTTCGGCCTTCCCTATGCAGAGCTGATCAGTGTGATCGTAGGTGTCACCAATGTGATTCCCTTCTTCGGTCCCTTTATTGGTGCAATTCCTTCTATTTTAATCATCCTGATGTCCTCTCCCATGGATGCTTTCATTTTTGCCCTTTTGATCTTAGGTCTGCAGCAGCTCGATGGCAACGTCATCGGTCCTGCAATTTTGGGTAATTCTTTAGGTCTTAAACCAATTTGGATCATTTTCTCTGTTAGTGTTGGAGGCGGTCTTTTTGGTTTGGTGGGCATGATCGCCGGTGTTCCTGCTTTTACCGTTGTTTACACCTGGTTTAATCGCTGGGTCGGTCGCAAACTGGAAAAGAAGCAACTCAATACTCCCGAGCAACTTAAAGAAGCGGAAGCCGAACGACAGCCGGAATCGGTGCTCGCATCAGATCCTATCGCTAAAACACAGGATAGTGCCCACGAAACATCGAATAATGCCGGCAATTCCTAAAAAACGTCAACCAATGAACTTTAACAAAAAAAGACGTAAATCCTGCACTTGCAGCTTTACGTCTTTTCTATTTACACTATTGAGTTGTGCCGCCCAAAGTTCTTACAGAGCAGCCTGGATTTTAGCCAGCATCTGAGCCTTCGGCACTGCGCCGATTACCTGGTCTACCACCTGGCCATTTTTGATGAGTACGAAATTAGGAATACTCATAACTTTGAACTGACCTGCCAATTCCGGATCGTCATCCACATTGACTTTACCAATTTTAATTTTTCCTTCCAGTTCAGCGCTTAACTGATCCAGAACAGGACTCATCATTTTGCAAGGACCACACCAATCAGCATAAAAATCAACCAATACCGGGATATCAGATTCTAAAACTTCCTTCTGAAAATCTGCTGTTGTAAATTTGAGAACCATAGTAAACCCTCCTATATATTCAATCAATGATATTCATTCCGTTGTTCGGATATCTGTATTATACCACTATTATTTCAAAAAAGCAATCCTTAATAATACAAAATCTCATTAATTGGCAAAGGAATTTCTCTTCCTTCCTGCCGGAAAGGATCTTATATGACACGACTGCTTCGTACCAACATCTTTGTTGCCTGCTTTGTAGGCTGTTACTTCCTGATCAGTTTTGGCATTGGCCTTTTATCGGTTTTTATTCCCTCTTTGGCCACTGACACCCTAATCACAGGTCTGATCGTTTACCTGTTTAGTTTCGGACTTCCTTCCATTATTTATACATGGATCATCCGCAAAAAAACCGGCGAACCCATACGCAGCCAACTGGGCCTGCATCCCATTGCACCTACTGATTTGCTATTAGCCATATTGTGCGGTCTTCTGGTACAGCCGGTGATGATGCTCATTTCCGCCATCAGCCAGTTATTCTTCCAGAACATCACCAGCAGCTCCATGGTGGAAATGGCTCAAATGCCGCTTTGGTCTTTACTGCTCGCCGTTGGCTTTTTGCCCGCTTTTTTTGAAGAACTGGTATGCCGCGGTATTATTTTAGGCGGTCATCGCGATACACCGCTCTGGTATCAGTTGCTGCTGCCTGCCGTTTTCTTCGGCTTTTTACATGCCAACTTCCAGCAAGCAATTTACGCTGCTGCTGCCGGCGTTTTTATGGCACTTCTTGTACGTTTTACCGGCTCTCTTTGGGCTTCTATCGCTGCACATTTAGTAGTAAACGGATCACAAAGCTTCATGGTTTGGGCCTTGACACGTATGGATGGTTACAGTGAACTACTGGCGGAAACCGAGATTGCCCTACCCACCGGCGGAGCAGGCCTGCTCATAACTCTGATCCCGTATCTCATGCTCACCGCCGTCGCCCTGCCCATTTTGATCCTTTGCATGATGAAATTATATCAGCGAGGAAAAAGCCGCCACGCGGCCAACCGGACGATTGCCCCACAATGGCACCGCGGAGCATGGCCCATGTATATCGTGCTTGGTTTTCTATTTGCCTATACTCTTTTGACGGAAATCCTGCTGTACTTTGTGCTCTAACAATGCTCCCAGAGCTCTCCGTAGGCGCACTCTTTAACGAGGCGGGATTGCCTTTAAATAGTGAATATTCTTTCCCAAGCTCACAAAATTCTGCTCGTATTCTGTCATCACGTTACCCTCCACATAGGGACTTTGATGCAGGTCGTCGGTGATCTCCAGGATCTGCCAGCCATGAGCTTTAAAACTTTCCACCGAGAATGCAAACAAATCATCGTTATCGGTTTTAAATTGCAGCCATCCCTGTTCGGCCAGCAATCTGGCATAGATGGGAAGAAAACGCTCTGAGGTCAGGCGGCGTTTGGCATGACGATCTTTCGGCCAGGGATCACTGAAATTCAAATACACCCTGTCGATCTCGCCGGGTTCAAAAATCTCATCCAGCTTTTCTGCGTCCCAGCAGATAAGGCGTACATTTGTGTCAATTTCTTCATCCAGATTGCCGCTTGCTCTTGCGAGAATCGTTCCGATCTTTTCATCTCCGATCCACAACATCTCCGGATGTTTACGTGCCATGCCGCGAATGAACTGTCCTTTACCACAGCCGATCTCCAGACACAACCCTTTCTTGGACTCAGCTCCCGGTACTTCTTTCATCCACAATCCTTTCAAAGGAACCGGATCATCTATGACAAATGACGAGTTATGTAGGATCTCGTCTGTATTTTTTAAATATCGAATTCGCATAATACTTTCTCCTTTTTGGCCGCTTTGCGGCCCAATCTATATTATATGTAGGTTTGCAAAAAATTGCAAGAATTTCTATCTTTACCAATTCTTTACCTTTTTAGGGGTTGGAACTTAACTTTCATTTGCTATACTGAACATTGTAACATCCCCGTATTATACCAATTTGCGGGAAAGAGAGAGGAGTGCACTCATGTACCATATTTTAGTTGTGGATGATGATAAAGAAATTCGCAGTTCACTGCAGATTTATTTGGAGGAGGAGGGATATCGCGTTACGCTTTGTGCCGATGGTCAGCAAGCTCTCTCGGTGGTTTTAGAACAGGATGTGCACCTGATTTTGCTAGATATTATGATGCCTGTGATGGATGGATTTGAAACGGCTAGGCGCATTCGTAAGCTGAGTGCTGTACCGATTTTATTTTTAACGGCGAAAACCCAAAGTATGGATAAGATCATGGGACTCAATGCCGGTGCCGACGACTATATTACCAAGCCCTTTGAACCACTGGAGGTCATGGCGCGCGTGCGTTCTAATCTGCGCCGCTACACGAAACTCGGTGCCTTTTTCGAACCGGAGGCCATTGTAGTGGGCGGTTTGGTGATCGATGACAAGTCGAAAACGGTAACGGTGGATGGGGAACCAGTCAAGCTGACACCGCTGGAATACAATATGCTTGTGTTTTTTGCGACGCACAAGGGACAGGTGTTTTCGATCCAACAGATCCATAATCAGGTTTGGAAAGAACCCTTTACCGGCAATGAAAAGAAGGTTGTGGTGCACATTAGTCATCTTCGCGAGAAGATCGAGATCAACCCTCGTGAACCACGCTATTTAAAAGCAGTTTGGGGATTGGGGTATAAAATGGAGAACCTATAAATGAAAGCAAAATATAAAGAGACACTTCAAAAATGGGGACTGTATGGTAAATTATATGCCTGTTTGATCGTTCTCCTGATCTGTGCCCTATATCTGCTTCGCATGGAATATAAGTTTGGACTGGAACCTTTTACTACTGCCTACATTCATTCCACCGCCTTTGAGAAACAATTTCAAAAAGATGTGGATACCCTTTCCTCTTTTATGGATGAATATTTGAGCGGTCCGCTGGATTCCGACTACGTGGATTATATCGAATCCTATTGGTATCCCTCTAATTTCCGTTTTGAGATCGTGGGAACCCACAAGGTGACCGGCAACTCCATTTTGATCAACAACACCGGTGCCACTATGCCTGTCAGCAGGATCGGCTCGCAATGGCCCGTATACTACCAGTATCGGGAAGGGTATCAAATATATACCAATCTTTCTTTTGAGCTGGATGAAAAATGGAGAAAATTTGATTCCCCCTGGTTAAATCTGGATTCAGTGACCGCATATGTCCTCACCTTTGATATTAATGATGAATACGGGCAAAGTTACAGAGAATATGATACTGCCATTGTGTTTTCGTATCTAGCTTTGCTCCTGTTCCTCCTATTTTGCGGTTTCTTAATCACCATCGATTTTTCCTGGCAGTATCATACCAAACACCGGCTGCCCTGGGACAATCTATATTTAGAAGAAACCATATGTCTATTCATACTTGCTCTGCTGTCCATAGTCTTTTTTACCCGCGGACGCTCCTGGCTCGACATGCTATTGATTGCGGGACTCAGCCCGCTTCCCGTCAGCCTGCTTCTTTTTTCCTTCGTCCGCCAAAGGATGTATGGCCATATCAATTACAGTGATAACTCTTGGCTATTTTCCCGACTGCGCATGGACTGGCAGCATCAAAAGACCTATGTGATGGGAGCGATTTCCTGTTTTACTCCTCTCATGCTTTTTGGTTACTGGCTTTTTAATCATTTATCCTGGCCCATGATGTTATACTGGATCGTACTGCTGGCCCTGCTGCAGCTCATTTTGTATTTCTTCCGTGTTCGTTTGGATCAATCCAAATTGATGATGCAGATCGCCTCGGTCAATATGGGAGAGACATATAAAAAAATAAGCTATCGCACCTCCTATTACCGTAAGGCCAGCGCTCTTTTAGATCCGCTATCCGTTCAGATCCAGCGTCTTGTCACGGAGTCGCTGAAAGCGGAACGCCTTAAAGTGGACCTGATCACCAACGTTTCCCACGATTTAAAAACGCCTTTGACCTCGATCATCACCTACATACGTCTTTTGGAACGGGAAGGCAATCTCTCGCCCCGCTCCGCCGAGTATTTGAAGGTATTATCGGAAAAATCATCCCGCCTAAAAAGTTTGACCGAAGACCTTTTGGAGGCCGCCCGAATCACCTCCGGAAACGAATCTGTTACTCCGGCTCGTTTGAACTTCGCGGAAATGATACTCCAGGCCAATGGTGAGTATGCCCTTCTCTTCGAAGATGCCCAGCTCGAACTGATATCGCATTTTGAAACGCCCTATCTGGATGCCTGGATCGATGGTGCCAAAACCTGGCGAATCCTATCGAACCTGTACAGTAATGTGGTAAAACACTCCCTGCCCGGCACAAGAGTATATGTAGATGCCGGTCACGAGGAAGATCACGTTTGGTTCTGTATTAAAAATACCTCCCGCCAACAGCTGAACATCCCTCCCGAAGAACTTCTGGAGCGATTTGTACAAGGAGATCCCTCCCGAAGCAGCGGAGGAAACGGCCTCGGCCTTACCATCGCCCGCGAGCTTGCAAGCCTGCAGAAGGGAAAACTGGAACTGGAGATCATCGGAGACCTGTTTATTGTACGACTGGAATTGCCCAGAAAAGAAAACTACTACAAAAATTGAATTCAAAATAGAAAAAGCCCCACAAGACTCCGAGGGAACATACCACTGTAGTGATATGCTCATAGTTCCCATTGGGTCATGTGGGGCTATATTTTATTTTTGAGCTTCGATTTTTTCTGCCAGGTCATTGAGATATTCCCAGCGTTCCATTTTTTCTTCCAGCTGCGCTTCCACCGTTTCCTTTTCGGCAGTAAGCTCGGTGAGCTTGGTATAGCTGGAGGCATATTCTTCCATTTGAGCCTCGATGTCAGCCAGCTTATCTTCCAGAGCTGCAATATCGTCGTCGATGGTTTCGAATTCCCGCAGCTCTTTGTAGGTAAACTTCAGCTTGACCGGCTGATTTTGTTTTCGATTCTCTTTCCAATCGTTTTTGCTGTCGACAGGCGCTTTTGTCGATGCTGCAGCCGTCGTCATTTTGGGCGCGGCCGCGCCTGCTGCCTCTTCGCGGCGCTGCTTAGCTTCCAAATATTCGGTGTAACCGCCCTCGTATTGCTGCAGGCGGCCCTCTTCGAAGGCGAAAATGCGATCCACCACAGCATCCAGGAAGTACCGATCGTGGGACACGGTGATGATGATGCCGTTAAAGGTTTCCAGAAAATCTTCCAAAATAGTGAGGGTGGCGATGTCCAGGTCGTTGGTGGGCTCATCCAGCAGCAGCACATTGGCGCCCTGGGCCAGCACCCGCAGCAGATACAGGCGACGGCGCTCACCACCGGAAAGCTTGCGGATCAGACTATATTGCATGGAACCGTCGAAAAGGAATCGCTCCAGCATTTGAGAAGCGCTGATGGTACCATCCTTGGTGGGGATGTACTCCGCCACATCGCGGATGTAATCGATGACCCGCTGGTTGGGATCCATAATTGCCTCTTCCTGGGCAAAATAGCCGATCTTGATGGTCTCGCCCACTTCGATGGTGCCGCTGTCGGGGGTCAGCTGCCCTGCCAACAGATTCATCAAAGTGGATTTTCCGCAGCCGTTGGGGCCAATGATGCCCAAACGTTGACCGCGGAGGACGATATAGCTAAAGTCATTGATGAGCCGGCGGTCGCCAAAGCCCTTGCTGACGTTTTTCAGTTCAATGGTCTTCTTACCCATGCGGCCGGTGACCGCTTCCATGGCCACACTGGCATCGCTGATGGGACCGGTGGCATTTTTCAGTAGTTCCAACCGCTCCAAACGGGCTTTTTGCTTGGTGGTGCGGGCACGAGCACCCCGCTTGGCCCATTCGATCTCACCCTTCAAAATGGTCTGGCGCTTGCGCTCGCTGGCCAGTTCCCTTTCCTCGCGCTCCGCCTTCAGTTCCAAAAATCTTGTGTAGGCACTGCCCTCCGTATTGGTGTTGGACACCGCATTGCCGGCCTCGGTGCTTACGGCGTAGCCGTAAAGATTTCCGTGGCTTACTTCTAATATTTGATTCGTAACTCGGTCGAGGAAATAGCGATCGTGGGTAACCATAATGATGGCGCCGCGGAACTTGCGCAGGTATTCTTCCAGCCAAACGGCCATTTCATTATCGATATGATTAGTAGGCTCGTCCAGAATCAACACATCTGCCGGGCTCATAAGGGTGCGAGCCAGGGCTACGCGCTTCTTCTGACCACCGGAAAGATGATCGATGAGATCTGTGTGATCAATGATGCCCAAACGATTCAAAATGGACTTGGCTTCGCTTTCCCGGGTCCATTCGTCCATTTCATAGTTGTTGCCCATGGCAAGGCCGGAGGCTCCCTCTTTAGCGATGCTGCTGCCTTGCAGAACACAGGTGAGGATGTCGGTCTTTTCCGGAAATTCCGGATTCTGGGGCAAGTAGGCGATACGCAGGCCGTTTTTACGGGTGATCTGTCCTTCGTCGGTCTCTTCCATGCCAGCGATCATCTTCAGCAGGGTAGTTTTACCGGTACCGTTGATGCCGATGATGCCCACTTTGCTGTTTTCCTCGATGCCATAGGAGGCGTTTTGCAGAATGATTTTATCAGCAAAGGCCTTGCTGACATTTTCTATATTGATGATGGTCATGATTTGATTTCTTCCTTATATAATATCTTGTTTATTATACTGATGACGGCCTGCCGCGTCAAGATTGGATTGCACTTTCCACTGCTTCGTGATACAATGAATCCAACTGAATTCCGGCCCTCTTGGGCCACATACTTAGGAGGTTTTTCCCGATGACTATGCCCCGTCCTGAACATCCGAAGATGCAGCTTCGGCGTGATAACTGGCTGAATTTGAATGGCCAGTGGCAGTTTGAGATCGACAATGGCCGCAGTGGTATTGCCCGTGGTCTTATGAAAAATGATGCCAAATTGGCCGGTGAGATCACCGTGCCCTTCTGCCCGGAAAGCGAGCTTTCCGGTGTTGGCAATAAAGACTTCATGTATGGCGTTTGGTACAAGAGAACCATCACCGTAACCGAGAAGCAGCTGACCGGCCTGGTGCGCCTGCATTTTGGTGCTGTGGATTATAAATGTACCGTGTTTGTAAACGAGAAGGAGGTTGGCAGCCATTCCGGCGGCTACGTTTCTTTCTATTTTGATATTGCTGAGTATTTGGTGGCTGGCGAGAATACCATTACTGTATTTGCTGAAGATGACACCCGTGATCCTCTGATCCCCCGCGGTAAACAGAGCGAGTTGTATCACTCCCACGGCTGCGACTATACTCGTACCACCGGTATTTGGCAGACGGTTTGGGTAGAATTCCTGCCCATCGTCCACTTGGAGAGCTTCCGCGTTTACCCCGATGCGGTTAACGGTAAGGCTACTTTGGTGGTCCAGCTTCGCGGCGCTGCCGCTTTGACCGTAAAGGCCTCCTACGAGGGCAAGCCCATGGGCGAGACCACCGTAAACTGCCTGGGCGGTCACGAGACCATCGTGCTGGATCTTTTGGAAAAGCATTTGTGGGAAGTTGGCCAGGGTCGTTTGTATGACTTGGAGCTGACCTACGGCGATGACGTGGTTCACAGTTACTTTGGCCTGCGTACCGTGTCGCTGGATGGCGGACTGTTCCGTTTGAACGGCAAGATCGTGTTCCAGCGTTTGGTTCTGGACCAGGGCTTCTATCCGGATGGCGTATATACTGCACCCTCCGACGCTGAACTGCTGGCTGACATTGAGCGTTCCATGGCTATGGGCTTTAACGGTGCCCGCCTGCATGAGAAAGTATTTGAAGAGCGTTTTCTGTATCACGCAGACCGTTTGGGTTATCTGGTTTGGGGCGAGTATCCTGACTGGGGCATGACTCACTTGGTACCCGAGGCTATTTATGCGATCCTTCCTGAATGGTTGGAGGAGATCGAGCGCGACTTTAATCACCCGGCGATCATTGGCTGGTGCCCGCTGAATGAAGTTTGGGATCGCGGCGAGTTCTATCAGGATTGGAAGCGTGAAGGCAATGTTTGGAACAAGAGCCGTTTCGCTCCCTATGCTCCGCTGATCTCTTTGATCTATCGTGCTACTAAGACGGCCGATCCCACCCGTCCCTGTGTGGATACCAGTGGCGGTTACCATGTGGAGACCGATATTTTTGATCTGCATGATTACACTCAGGATCTGGAAGAGTTTGCTAAGCGCTATCCGGCGGATGGTTCGATTCCTTACGATCAGTTTGGCGATCGTCAGACCTACCGCGGCGAGGCGATCTTTAACAGCGAATACGGCGGCATCGGCTTTAGCATTGACAGCACCGCTTGGAGCTATGGCTCTGCAGCCCGTACGCAGGAAGAGTATATTGCTCGCTTCAAAGGCTTGACCGAGATCCTGCTGCGCTGCCCGAAGGTGTTTGGTTTGTGCTATACCCAGCTAACCGACGTTGAGCAGGAACAGAATGGTGTGTACACCTTTGACCGTCGTCCGAAGGTGGATCCGGAAGTGTTCCATGCGATTTTGAGCCAGAAAGCTGCGATTGAAGAAGAGTAATCCAAAAACTTCCTCTCTTAGGCACTACAGTGGTATGTGCCCTTAGAGAGGAAGTTTTTTGTGTATTGGTGGCTGGATAAGCAGAACAAGCAGTAAATTAATACAAATTCAAGCGCGACAGTTTCGGATTAAGCTGTAAACGATTATATCCATTTTCAGCATTGCCTTTGGTTTCCTAAACCTGTATAATAAGTGAAAAATATACAATGGGAGGAATGTTACAATGTCAATTCGCAGTGCTGCTAAAGCAATTATTGTTAAAGATGGACAAATTCTACTAAACCGCTGTCGTCATAAAGATGGTTCGATCTACTATGACCTTCCGGGTGGCGGCCAGCATCAGTATGAAAGCCTAGAGGCTGCTGTGCTTCGTGAGGTTAAGGAAGAATCCGGTTTCGACGTATGCATTCGTCGCTTTGCCGCCCTGGCGGAAGAAATTTATACCGATGAAAACCTGCAAAAGCAGTACCCGGATTACACCCATCGAATTCTGCATATCTTTCTGGCAGAGGTTGTTGGAGATCATCAGGATGCGCCCACTGAAAAGGATTATGGTATGGAAGAGAGCGAGTGGATCGCCGTTGAGAAAATTCCTGCATTGCCTGAGATCCGTCCCAAGGGATTGCAGCAGAAGCTTCCCCTGATCCTTTCTAGTGAATATCCTGTATATTTAGGAACAGAATTTTTAAATTGGGAACAAGAGTAAGGAGTGTTACCATGCGTACTGAACAAGAAATGTTAGACTTAATCATCGGCGCTGCTCAGGCGGATCCGCGAATCAAAGCTGTATACATGAACGGTTCCCGTACTAACCCTAACGCCGATCGCGATATTTTTCAGGATTATGATATTGTATATGCAGTGGAGGAAACGGAGTCCTTTCAGGAGGATGATGAGTGGATCAAGCAATTCGGTGAGCCGCTGTACATGCAGTTTCCGGAGAACTCTCCTTTTTTCCCCAGCGATCGTCATAATTGCTACGGCTGGCTGATCCAGTTTACCGATGGCAATCGCTTGGACCTGCATGTAACAACTGTGCCTACTGTTTTAAAGGAAATCAAAGAGGATTCTCTGTGTATTGTGCTATTAGATAAGGATGGTATTCTCCCTCAGATTCCACCTTCCACGGATAGAGACTATTGGGTGACCCGTCCCACCGAGGAGGAATTTCTAGCTTCCTGCAATGAATTCTGGTGGTGCCTCAACAATGTGACGAAGGGGCTTTGGCGCGGTGAGATCACCTATGCCCAGGACATGATCCACGGGCCGCTGCGCGAGGAGCTGCAGCGCCTGCTTTCCTGGAAGATCGGCCTGCTTACCGATTTTTCCGTGAGCATCGGAAAATCCGGAAAATATATGCATCGTTATTTGCCTATGGAAGACTGGCAGCGATATTTGGCTACCTATTCCTCTGCGGATCTGGAAGAAACCTGGAAGGCAGTCATGGACATGTGCCGCTTTTTCGAAGAGATCGCTCTGTATGTGGCTAATGAACTCGGCTACACCTATAATATGGCCGAAGGCCAAAACAGCTTTGGATTCTTGCAGCATGTAAGGCAGCTGCCCAAGGATGCTAACGAGATTTACTAAGCATATTTTCTATATGTATTCTTCTGTTCCGTTAGATAACATAAAAAATCGCCCGTTTGACTGAAAATTCCCAGTCATACAGGCGATTTTTAATTATCGAGAACTAAACGCATAATTACTTTTTCAGTACCCATACCTGCATATCATCTTCGCCGCGGTTAGCAAAGGTGTAAAACGGAATGTAGCGTAGTTTGCATTGCTGTGGTGCGGCGGCTGCATCCACCGGAGCATACAGAGCCTTCTGTTCCGGAATGATATAGCCCTCTGCTTCCAGCAGCGGATAACCGCCAAACGTCTCGTCCAAAACGTTGACCGGAGCGGACACATCCACTCGGCAACGGAAAATTGAGGCCGGCTGATCCTGACTTTCAAGGCAATATACGATGGGACCGCGCATCAGAGCGACGCGTCCGGCATCTTCATGTACTGCGTCGGAGGCAGTATAGAAAACAGGTTCCATGACAAATTCAATGGTCACCTCGTTGGTATCAAAGTATAAATAACCCAATTTTTCGGTGTAGGGCTGATCCGTTATCACCCTGCGGCACCAGGCGGGACGCCGCAGTGCCAGCTTTTGGCTGCCATCAAAGCGTACATGCACCTTGCCGTCTACCGGGTAGGCGGTCTCCAAAGTCACGGCAGCATTTGCGGCTGTGCCGCTATTTGCCATGTACTGATGAACGTATAAATATTCATTGTCAAAGGTATAGATGAAGTCCGCGATGGACGGAATCAGGCGTACCAGGTTGGGCGGGCAGCAGGAGCAGCCGAATACCTTTTGACGTTGTGTGACATGGTTGTGCATCCTCGGCATGTTCAGCCGGGCATGGTCGATCTCCAGCGGATTTTCATAGAAAAACGCCTCGCCGTCCAAAGACAGACCGGAAATCATACCGTTGTACAGGGCGCGCTCAGCGGCATCGCCATAACGGGCATCGGGAGTGAGCAGCGTCATACGGCGGGCAAAAAGAGCCAGGCCAAGGGCTGCACAGGTTTCGGCATAGGCCGTGCGATTGGGCAAATGATAGGCTACTGTAAAGGTTTCACCCTCCGGCTGGGACCCAATTCCACCGGTGATGTACATCTTCTTCTCGTAAATGTTGTCAAACAAACGCTCAGCGGCGGCCTTCAGCTCCGCATCGCCTAGTTCCAGGGCCAGATCGGCAATGGCACAGTACAGATACACGGCGCGTACCGAATGTCCCAGGGCTTCATCCTGCTCCGTTACCGGGGCATGAAACTGCGCGTAGGCACCATTATCCTTTACGTAAATGGAAGTATCTTTATTATTCGCTCCGCGGCGGCGCACGAAAAACTCGGATAAGTCAAGATATCGGCGATCGCCGGTGGCCTTGTACAGACGCACCAGGGCCAGCTCGATCTCCTCGTGACCGGGAGTCACAAAGGCGGCACTGTCTTCCTCGCGGAAGATTCGGTCGATGAGGTCGGCGTTCCGCTGACAGATTTTGAGCAGGCGGTCATCATTTAATGCATGCTGCAGGGCCACTCCGGCCTCAAACATGTGGCCACTGGAATAGAGTTCATGGTTGTTGCGATCGCTAAAACGGGGCTCATCCACCTCAGGATTGTTATAATAGGAATTGTAATAACCATCTTCCTTGGTGCCCCGCTCAATCATCTCCACCAGTTCATTCACCAACTGCAGCAGCTTTTCGTTGGGCTGCTTTTCCATAATGTAGGCGGCGCCTTCCATCCATTTCACCACATCGCTGCCCCAGAACACATGGGGCTTTACATCGTGTTTTTGACAATCCATGGTATCGATTCGGCCGGTTTCTTTGAAACGGTCGTACACCGCCCATACGGTTTTGTCAATCACGGTCTGCTGGCGCTCCCGCCAGAAACCACCGGTAATGTCGATATTATAAAAAGGAACCTGCTGCATCATTTGAAATAGCCCTCCTCGATTAGTATTTCTAACACTCGTGCCTCCCGTTCGATCATCGCCTGATCCTTGGGGCCATGATCGCGATTCCGATTCACTTCAATGGCCGTTTCCGGCTCCACAAACTCCAGTGTGAACCGCTCTTCCTGCTCATAATCATCCAGTGCTTGAGGCTGCACTTCGTCGTTCACTTCGCACAGATAATAATAATTATCCTGCACGAAAATATCGCCATATAAGAGGCCCTTTTGTTTGCGCCGAACAACACCGAATTCCCGAATCGTTTCCGATTTCACCGTTAGACCCGCTTCCTCTTTTACCTCGCGGATCAGCGTATCGATCTGGCTTTCATCGCCTTCGATACCACCACCGGGAAACTTGTAGTAATCGTACTTCAAACTATGGACCATGGCGATCCTGCCCTTGTGAATCACAATGCCGCGCACTGAAGGGCGAATGTATAAAGGAGCATTTTCATCGTAGTCCTTTTTATCTAATGTAAATAGTTTTCGCACCGTGAGCCTCCTGAGAGTTTTTGTTGTAGATATACTAGCATACCTGTGAGGACTTTTCAACCCGCGACGTGTTATCAGCAGCAGAAAAACAAATGTGCTTTCCTACTCAAACATACTATAATACAAATAATAAACAGTACTTGGTATGATGATGACAGTATTGACTACACCGTATACGCCATGGATTTTAACGGCGAAAACGTGGAGACTCTCCTTACCCAGACCGATACCTGCGGTTGGGACTACCCCTTCTGTACGCTGAATGTAAGCGACCATTATTTGATTATTTCTTTCCCCCTTTCCGAATTGGAGATGGAGATCATCGACTTAACTTCATAACGCGGCGTAGCCGCAAACAAAATGATCATTAAAATCACAATGATATTGATCATCGGAATCATAGAAGAACCTGGTGTTAAATTCATATTGGCACCTGCGCAAGGCGCAAAAAAGATTGGCGCAGCAGTTCTGTCCATGGCAGATCTGCTGCGCCTTAGTGTTTTTATTACGCCTTGTATCCATCCGGATCAGACGATCGGGGTATCAATTCCAGTCGATTTCTCCCCAATCCTCAAATTGAACTTCTTCGTTGTTTTCCAACGACTGTTCTCCATTTATTTGACCCTTGGAGCCATCATCGAATATCAGACAAAACAGCAAAATACCGATGATCACGATTTCTGCCGCCAATATCCAGCCAATTACTTTCAGCTTCTTTCTATTCATGTTCTTCCCTCGTCAATTCCAAATCGGAATTCCCCAGTTTCCCTGAGCTCCATTCGGCTTAGCCTGCGACTCCTCCGGTACTTCAATCCCCGGTTCCGATTCTACAGTCGATGATTCCTCAATTACCTGCGATGAGCTCTCTGTCGCTTCCTCACTGCCCTTTTCTGATGCCTCTTCTTCTGTGAACCCCTCCGACTCGTCATCCAAAGATTCCTCCGCATTCAACTCGCTGTCCTCTTCCGACTCCTCTTCAACGGCTTCCGTACTTTCCTGAACCGCCGAGCTTTCCGTATTTTCCCGCCAGGTCCTTGGACTTCCATCGCGCGAACGCGCATCAAGCATCCGCGCTAATAACAAAATCAGCACCAACAGCAAGACTGCCATAGTAATTCCTATTATTTTTAATATATCAATGGACAATTTGTTTCGAATTTTCCTCACCTTCCTTTTAGTCAAAAGGAGCATACCGCTTGATATGCTCCTTTTATTGTTACATATGCTTTTATTAGTCGGATGTAGGTTTGTTGATACGCCAATCTACATCGCCCACATCATGCATGTTTACACTGGTTGTTACAACATCTTCTACTGATAATCTGATGATCTCGATCACAGGCTCTTCAAAATATTTTTTCATTTTCACTTAACCTCCTCTCAAAAATCACCCGGCAAAGCTTCGTTTGCTGCCCGCTCGTAATAGTACAGGGCTTTGGCCAGATTCTGCATTGACTCAGAAGCAATCAACTTATCATTATCATCTTTTTCATTGAGAATGTCGAAGATATACTGTTCTACGTTGTAAACCTTAACACCGGAATAATGTACCGTACCATTTATCGTGGTATAACCTAAATAGTAATAGGTCGTGTCCATCATATCTTTTGGTGCTATCATAGGAGCCAGTGAATACCAAACTGAAGTAGTATCGCTTGTCCCCTCAGAGTAATAGTTCATAGGGACTCCTTCTTTAGACGTAGATGTAATATCCTGCGCATTTGTCAACGCATCCCATTCATTTTTTGTCCAGATAATTGTACCGCTTACCTCAGGGTCGCTTACCCCCATTTCTTTCTCTATCACAGTTTCATCCGCCGTTTCGTAAAGTACCGCTAAACCATACAACTGATCAAACAAAAGATTATTACCCGATTCTGTGAATATGCTCTTACTTGCGGTTACATCTTTCTTGCCCACACCCGCTTCAACTATTTCCAGTGATTCATTATCAGCCCAATTAATTTCTTGTTTTGCCAGTACTTTTTGGTCATCTGTTAATCCAAGATTCACCGGCGTTGTCGGTGTGGTTCCTTTACTTTCAGCAAAGTACTCCTGTGCTGCGGAAATATAATTCAGCAGCGCGATACACAACTTATAGGTTTCTCCGGACGTTTCCCCGGTTTCGTTGCCATTTTCATCGACACTATACTTTTCAATCATGTTATAGGCATAGGTACTTGGACTATAGGCAGTTACATCACTGTATATATAGTCTTCACCAACTTTTACATAAGCTGCAAAATAGTAGGTTTTGTACAGGTCCGGCGTTTCTATACCCGTGGATTCACCATAGTAATAGGTTGTATCATTAATTGTATATTTACTCAAACTTGATACGACGTTGTTCGCATCATATACAACTGCACTTGGTTTGGATTCCCACATTAGTAAACCAGCGGTTTCTTGACTCGCTAACGCATCTGCGGTCATGTTGGGAATATTGTAAATATGAATCATACTGATTTTATCTACATATCGCAGTGTACGGCCGATTAATGCAATACCTGTACTTTCCGTACCACAAACTGTACATTTATTAGAATCCAGATCATATGTGTGGCCTGTTGCAGGGATCGTAATAGATGTTCTACTCAACTCATCATTACAAACCGAACAGTAAACGACTGAATCGTAAGATCCATCCTCTGTACAGGTAGCAGCATCTTCTTCCATCACCTCTGCCCCTGTTGTGTGACCTGTTGCCGAAACTTCATCGTTTGTATAACTATCTGTACAAATAGAACAAGTGTAAGTGGTATATCCCTCTTCATCGCAAGTGGGAGGAGTAACAACAGAGTCATAGGAATGATTTCCTAGCTTTCCATAAGCTTGATTACAAATATCACATATTGCATGATTGATACAGTTGGCGGTTCCGCCTGAGCAGACTCCGCCTTTATGCCAGTAGTCATTTATATATGTGTAATTACCTGCAACAGGAGCTAACAAGCCGCCGTTACCATTCGTCAGTTGTGCAGTAGCAACGGCGATTTCATATGCACTTCCTGAACGATTTAGCTGATATGTTTTATCGGCATTTCCGTTCGCCACTTTTATCTCGCCGTTTCCTGTTGAACAAATATTAGCACCACCTGTTGTAGTGTAAATATAACCCTCTGATGCATCCAAAGTACCATTGATTTCAATTTTGGCATCCGCAAGATCAGCTTCTGTTCTTGTATAGTGTCTATCATATCCAGTAACTGCAGGATGCACCTTCAGTTCACCACAAATGCCAGCATTGGAGATATCGACTGTATAATTGCCGCTATCATTTAAGTCGTAGACAAAAACACTGGCACCGCTGGAAAGCTTAACCGTAGCAGTATCTTCAACAAGCAGTTCAGCTCCAGGAAGGATCGCTAGATTCTGTGCAACTGTTACAGTGTGACCGGAGCGCACATTGATGGTAAATCCACCATGAATCGGAAGTTCATAATTGTCAGATACGATATTCAAGGTTGTATCTCCAAAGCCAACATCAAGCTTAATATCTGCTGTAATGGAAGAAAGCGACACAGCACCATTGATGTCAAATATCATGCGGTCTCTGCTCTCATCATAATCCTTCATAACATAACCGCTATTAATATTAAAGATACAACCACTCGATCCGATAAAAGGCATCGCAACTGTCTGAACACCTACAACACTAACATTAATGGACAGAACTGCATGAACTTCAGCGCCGGAGATAAGAATCATGGGCACATGAACATTCTGAACATAATACTGGTTAAAGGGGAATACACGATTTGAGTTGTCTTCCAGTTCAAGGGTTTTTGCTCCACCGCGATAATCTTGCACTTCAAAACATTCGTACACCGTGCCACCGGAATTGACTGTGACCGTGCCGTCGCCTATCACATAGCCCCAAGCATAAAGGAACGCAGCATTGTTGATAGTAATGTCGCTATTCTCCGCCATATTGATCACACCGGCAGGACCATAGGGAGCACCATTGTTACCGTGAACCGGGTTTTGCTTGCAGGCCACGCTGATAGCACCATTTACAGTAACCTTTGCACCATCGGCCATATTTAAAGTACGATACGCCGTCGGATTGGTGTGATCATTGGATGCAGTTGCGTCTGTAAAATATCCAGCCGGCCGAGTAGTTGGAACCGTATTGGTATCATCGCAGGGAATAAGTAGTGTGACACCTGCTGGAATATTATGGGTACCGGTTAACGTGCCATCGGACGCTAACACAATAACTTTATTAGAAGAGGATTCCACATGAGTCAATGCTGCCTGTAGATTTTCCTTCAGATAAGTCTTATTATCTACCCAGAAAAGCGCTTCTGCATCCGCTTTAGTAAAGACGGCTTTAATAGCTGTATCAGCATTTGGCTGAACTTCATAGCTTTCAGTTACAGAAATCAACTTATTGTTGGTCGGATCGACCCAAGCAACAAATTTTGTACCACTATTGGGAACTGCCTTAAATGTAGAACCCGTCGTTGAACTAACAGAATTCACACTTCCAGAACTAATAGTTGTTCCGTCCATGGTCACACTACCTGGCCCGGTATAGGTAACCGTCACATTGTACGTCTCGGCTGCTGCCTCAACTTTGAATTCACTTAACTTCGCGGTCGCAGTAGTGTTCGACGTGAAGCGATTGGAACACATTGTAAATGTTTTTGTGGCACCGGCAGTCAGCAAAACGGAGTAACTGCCGGTGTTTCCTCCTGCTAGGTCATCAATTGTGCTCACGCTTTTGTCGTGGTTGGAAACACTGTAATTGAAACTGATGGTAGCTGTACTTCCAGAAGTATTCTTTACCGTAATAGTGGTTGTTTTTCTGGTAGTAAAACTACCTTTTACCGTTGCAGTAACGGTACCGCTAGATTCGCTAACAGAACCGTTATTGTCCACAGTCACTTCTACCCCTGGAACATTTGTGACAGTCACTGCCATAGCAGAAATGGTTGTCGCTACAAACGTTATAACGAGCACAAGCATAAATGTTAGATACTGTATAAATCGTTTTATTTGCAATAATAAATCCTCCTTTGCAACTTAAGCCGTTGTACTGATGAACTAAGCTTCCAGAATTCAAGGATGCAAGAATGTGAACCTACAGTGTGGTTTTTCTCTCCTGAGCTGCACAGCTTAGATTCCTCAAAGCAAAATTAACCTTAATTGTTATAGCCAAACAGTCCATTCAATGCTCCCACCAAATCGGGATCAGTAAAACCGTTGTTCAAAATTTCCTTTGTTGCATCGATCGACTGATTACTGCTATCATTAATGATTTGCATGGAGGCCATGTACGCATTCAGATCTGCCTGACCTTGAGAGGATTTCAGATATTCATTGAAGGTAATTTTTGCTCCTTCCGGTTTTTTTTCGCCTTCGATGGTTCCCAAAACTTCTGTCATTCCTGTAAATGTCTGATCATCCAGCAGTTCCTGTGATGCATCCTCCAAACCCTGTGATTTCATATAAGAACTATACATACCATAAGTTAAAGCAAGCTTTGCCATAGCATCAGTAGCTTTATCGGTTTTATCCAAATCAGCACGCAGCTGAGCAGCAGTACCTGGTGTCCCCAAGAAACTGGTGTCAATGCCTTGAGTTTTCTGGGCGGCAGTCAAAACCAAGCTATTAGCAAGAACATTTGTTTTCCAACTTCCATCCCCATTCATAAAAAATGTTTCCATTTCCTGCTCACTCAGGCCAAGCGTTGCTTGAAGATTCGCCAAATAGGCCCCCTCTTCATCAAAAACAAGTCTATAAAAAGTATTATAATTCCCAGCGGCATCCGGATCTGCCTCAAGAAGAGCTTTAGTGATGGTCGACATGGTATCAACTCTGTCAGTCAACACACCTGCACCTAGCAGATTACTGAAGGTATTATTCTGCATTGCATTGGCCAATTCTTGGCTAATAGCAAACTTGTATTCGCCATACCGAACGCAAACACCATTAATAAATATACCTTGACTGTTATCATATGCCAGACTAGTAAATACCTTAAATTTTCCGCCTTCATAAAATCCATTAAAACTAATATCAATTGTAGAAGGCGCAACAAGGTCAAATTCTCCATCTGTCAATGTACCGTCAATATCTGTACGAAAGTAGTTATTTTCTCCGTTAATCGCACACGCCGCCGCAAAAGCCTGATTCACATTCGCCAACAGTTGTTCATCCGCCGCTCTCTCTGCCTTCTCCACATACCCACTATATGCCGGTACTGCAATACCTGCCAGAATCGCAAGTATTGCGATAACAACTATTAGTTCTACCAAAGTAAAACCGCCATTGCTTTGCTTCTTTAAATAGAAGCGTTTCATTTTTTCAAATAACTTCATGATCACTTATTCTCCTTAAATAGTTTTCTTTTATCATTCATATCAAGCAATGCTTGATAATTTGAATACATTACTTCGTTTTGCCATACCCGCACATATCGGGCATCCGCTGTTATTCTTTCGTGTCCGTGAGTAGATTGCCGCTTCCCAAATATGTCCTTCCGAGCACTGCCACCAAACCTTCTTATTACTACCCAGCGTCACCTCTGTTGGCTTAAGTTTCCCATTGAGTGGCTGATACCATTCCTTCGCCACCATTCGGTTCAATGTTTTCAGGTCATTAAACCCCGAAAGTACCTTCCGTCCGGTACAATAAGGACAGCCTGAACCATTTTCCTTTGTTCGTGAAAAAGGAGCTGCCTGCCAACTATGTCCCAACTTGCACTTCCACCACACCTTTTTATGCGCAGAGGGCAAAATATCCTTCGGTTTCAAGCTGCCGTTCTTTTCGAAATCCCATTCCGCAGCTACTTCAGGATTCATCGTCAATAAATCAGTTTCTCCTGACAAAACTTTCTTCTTCGCGCAATAAGGACAACCACATTTTTCCAGCACCACACTGAACACCGAAGCTTCCCATTCATGACCATGCCCACATTGCCACCAGACTTTCTTGTGACTTCCCGCCGTTACATCCTGCGGCTTCAAATCGCCGTTTCGCTGCGGATGCCATAATCCAGCCCAATCGGCCTTAATCAGATCATCCATCCGATCCACCTGCACCTCCCCTCGCACATATCCATCAACATCACATAATATGGATTATGTAGCAAAAGTTCATCTGCGATGAACTTTAAGAAGAACCTTCGCTTCTTCCATGGTCTCACAAGTTGCTTCGGCAAAAAAATAAGCATAACAAAAAGGGCTCAAAGAATGACATCACTCTTTGGCCTTATTTGTTATGCTTATATCTCAAAAAATATAGAATTTTCACACACAATACCGTTTAAAAGGTTGCTTATTAACAATCGCTATGATATAATTCTTATGTATGACCGTTGTAATATATTACATAATCCATATTATGTGATATAGATCAGCGGCATTTTTTCTATCTGTCGCCGGTGCACCTGCCCGCTCTCCATAGTATAAATGCGAGTGGTATCGATACTGGAATGTCCCAGTATGTCCGCCAGGCGGACAACATCTTTTTCCATTGAATAAAACGTCCGCGCAAACAAGTGACGTAAATTGTGCGGAAACACCTTCTCTGCAAGCACTCCCGCAGCGCTGCAGAGTTTTTTCATTTCAGCCCAGATGCGGCTGCGGTCGATGGGCCGCCCGTGTCGGCTAACGAAGATACTGCCGCTCCCGATCCGCTTCCTTCTTGCATAGGCCAACAGCACCCGGCACAGCTTCTTCGGCAGCAATATAGTACGGATCTTACCCTTACACCTTACCATGGCTTTGCCGCCCTTGGCGGCCTCTACTGTGATATAACGGTGCTCCGATACGCGAATCCCTGTGGCCGCAATGGTCTGCATGAGGAGCTGCAGCCAGGGTTTATGCTGTGCCGCTTGCATCAGTCGTTCCGCTTCCTGTCGGTTGAGTTCCTTTTCCTCTGCACAAAAAGCACTGCGCTGAATTCGAATGGATTTGACCCGACAGTCGCCTCGCCCAATAAAGCTCAAATAGCAAAACAACGATGACAGCATACTGTTGACGCTCGTCGCCACATGCCGCTCTGTCAGCTCATTCTTAAAGGAAAGAACTGCTTGTTTGCTTAGCGGACGCTCCGCCAGCCATTGTAAAAAAAGCTTTACATCACGGCAGTATTTTTCAATGGTCAGCGGACTTTTTTCTTCCTCTATTAAATAGTTTTTAAATTCAATTAGACTTTTCATTTTCCCTCCTAAGTTTGATTCGGCATAGCCGATGATATACTTAGATTATAGGAAAAGTATGGCCTTTTGGGCGAAATATATATCCCCAATTACGCGACATTTTATAATTTCATCACCCAAAATCTGCACTTGACTTCATATTATGAATCTGATATATTATATGCAAAAGGCACTACCGAATAGACGGCTAGTCCTCAGTTTTAGACAATAATCGCCTAGGTTTTCTCAGGACACAAGGCGATTATTTTTTTGAGTTTTTTATGAGTTCGATCAATAGAATCACGATGATGTTGATCATCAAAATCATAATCGAAAGGGTTTCATAAACACTCATGCCTATCCGTTTATGGGTAGTGCACTTCATATTCTATCATAAAAAAAATGAAGTTGGCAACAGAAATGTGCTGTCAACTTCATTTTTACTTTATACTTTATTAGATCTCCAGTCCGGCTTCTCTTACATCGGCCAGGATCTGTGCCTTCTCTTCCTCGGTGTAGCGGGTCATGGGGAAAGCAGCTTCGCCCACATTGTAGCCACGGGCATTCAGGATGACTTTGATGGCAGGAATCACTTTCCACTTCAAAATAGCAGCAATGATGCGGTCAGCCTTCTTCTGACAAGTCAGAGCCTCAGCCATGTTGCCGGCCTTGAAATTCTCGTAAATCGCCTTAATCAGAGGCATCATAACATTATAAGTAGAACCGATACCGCCGTCGCAGCCGGCACTCAGACCCATCAGCAGCATTTCATCGGGGCCGTTGATGATGTTCATTTCGCCATTGGTCAGATTCTGCAGCTGAACTACGCCATAGTAATCGGAACTGGTCCACTTGATACCGGTCACGTTCTCGATTTCAAACAGCTTGGCAGCAATGCCGGCATTCATGTTGAAACCTGCATTGGGGTTATAATATACGATTACCGGAATGGTTACCGCCTCTGCGATTGCTTTATAATAGTTATACACATCGTTCACATCGTAGGCAAAGAACATGGGTGGAATGGCAGAAATCGCATCGGCACCCACTGCCTCGGCATGCTTAGCCAGTTCGATGGCCTCGGCAAAATTGACAGAAGCAATATGCACGATACAAGGTACACGATGGTTGACAAATTTAATTGATTCCTCGGCCAACACCTTACGTGCCTCTGCGGTCAGAGCAATACCTTCACCGGTGGCACCGCCAATATAAAAGCCATCGGCACCCTCTTCCATCAGGTCAGCCAACTGTTTCTGCAGTACCGGAACATTAATGGTTTCATCTGCGTTCAAAGGGGTAATGAGCGCAGGCATAACACCTGTAAATTTTTTCATAGTAATATCCTCCTAGATTTATTTTATGACAATTTCCATTTTTGCTGCATGATCACCGCGGGCTCGCCCTCTTTTTCATGGGCATAGAACACCGTCAGCAGGCTGCCATCTTTCAGTTCCACCGTTGCAGGATAGCCCAAATCCGGTGTCAAAGGATTTTCCCAAATCACATGATCAGTTTCCCAGCTTTGACCTCCATCCAGACTGAACATGGCACGAATGCCGTAAGTCTGTTGCCGATAGCCATATACCGAAATCAAAACACCGGAAGAATGCTGATATAAATGCGCCGGGGCACCGCCTCGCTTATCCAGCAGCGCATGGGGCTTGGTCCAGGTGTGTCCGCCGTCCACGGACTCACTCTGATAGATGGTGAAATATCCGTTTCCCTGCACACGAATGTGGGTGATCAGGGTACCATCGGAAAGTTCGATCACATGGGGTTCGCAGGAATTCAGCAACTCCCCTTCTTCGTAAATGTTTTCGATCTCGCCGCGCTTTTCCATGGTTCCATCTGGCGCCACATAATAGACCTGCACATAGTTAAATCCGCTTCCAAAACTGTCATCCTGGCTAAATACGCGTCCAACCCATAACCATCCGCCGTCCTTTAAGGCTCCGGGACCATGGGGCGAAGTAATGGGAGAAATCATCAGCGGTCCATAGGTAATACCGCCGTCGTGGCTGATGCGATAGGTAGAACCCAGAACCCGAGCCTGCTCTTCGTCGGATACCAGATCCAGATACGCCAGACTATATTCCTTACGGGCTACGGCCTGGGCCGTCATGTCGTAGGCCGACTGAAAGCAGTGGCCTCTCTGGAACTCTATTGTATTATTGAAGGATGTGAATATCACATCCTTTCCGCCTGCGGCGGGTACGATTCCGGCATCACGGTCGTCCAGCACTGTGTCGATTACCGGCCAGGCATTGGTGTAGGTTTCGCCTTCATCGCTGCTCACAGCCATCACCGCCTTACCGAAGGGGCACACGTGGCTGAGACGGTAACCGGAGGCGGCCACAGCGATCTGGCCGTTTTGCAGCCGGGCCACACTGGGCCAGCCAAAATAATTATGAATGCCCAGAGGGTTGCTCATGACAATCTTGGGCGTACCAACCAGTTCAATTTTCATAGTCGGTCTCCTTTCGACTCTGCTTTCCGTCATTGTACCACCGGCCGGATGGCTTGTCCATTACATTTATATTTCTTATATCTTTTTGTTGCGAAATGCCCCATTTCGCAGTACAATAAACGCAACATAACACGTTTGAGGAGGACCTTTCCATGTCTGCGAAAACCTTTAATAGAGGGGCTTACCCCACCATGATCACGCCCTACTGTGCCGACGGCTCCGTTGATTACGCCACCGCCGAAAAGTACGTGCAGTGGTACTACGACCACGGCTGCAATGGTATTTTTTCCGTGTGCCAGTCCAGCGAGATCGCATTTTTGACCCTGGACGAGCGTGTAAAGCTCAATAAAACCGTATACGATGCCGCTCAGCGCATCAATGCTAAAGACCCCGGCGCTCTGACCGTGGTTTCCTCCGGTCATGTGGAGACCGATGTGGACAAGCAGATCTACGAACTGAACCGCATCATCGAAAGCGGCACCGATGCCTTGATCCTGATCACCAACCGTTTTGATCCCAACAACGAAGGCGACGATGTGTGGCTGCGCAACGCCGAAGCCGTGCTGAAGGGGCTGCCCGAGGACATCAAACTGGGCCTGTATGAGTGCCCTGCTCCTTACAAACGTTTGGTGAACCCCCGTATTCTGCAGTGGTGTGTAGATACCGGCCGCTTCGCTTACATGAAAGATACCTGCTGCGATATCGACCTGATCCGCGAGCGTCTTGAGGTGCTGTGCGGCAGCGACTTCCTGCTGTTCAACGCCAACTGCCAGACCTTGCTGGAGTCCGTACGCGCCGGCGCCGCCGGTTACTGTGGCATCATGTGCAACTTCCATCCACAGCTGTATCGTTGGCTCTGCGACAATTCCGAAACTCAGCCCGAGGCTGCTGATCGCCTGCAGGCCTTGCTTGGCACCATTGGCTTCACTGAGGGTGGCATGCCCTACCCGCTGACGGCCAAATATCACATGGGCCTGGAGGGTATTCCCACCGAGAACATCGCCCGCAACCGTGACAGCGCTGAGCTTACCGAATATATGAAAGACTGCACCCGTCAAATGAAACTTCTCACCGACAGTGCCGCTGCCCAGCTGGGCATCTAACTACCCTCGGAGGCCTGTCATGCACAAGGACATTTCCTGGAGCTATGCTCCGTACAAACCCTATTTTCATGAAACCGGCGACATTTACATCTGCCGCGTAGCCCCCTCTGAAACGGCTATCCATTTAGAATGGCTGCCAGCGGCGGACACTTACGAGGTATATTATCGCCAGCGCGACCTCGGTGATTTCATTCTATACGAGACCACCACAGACTGCGCCTGCACCATTACCGGCCTTACGGCCGAAAAGGACTACGAATTTTACGTACAAGCCGGAATGCTTCGGAGCCGGATCCGCCTCGCGAGAACCGGCGCTTCCGTGGGGACGGTGGTAAACTACCTGCATCCCGACGACGAAGCCTATGCCTTTTCCGGCCGCTATTTGTGTTCACCTTCCATGGTACGCCATCCCGATGGATATCTGCTGACATCTATGGATCTGTTCGCCGGAGGTGCGCCTCAGAATTTAACGCTGATCTTCCGTTCCGACGACGAGGGAAAGACCTGGCATTATGTGAGTGAAGTGATGCCTGCCTTTTGGGGCAAACTGTTCATTCATAAAGGCGAGTTGTATCTGCTGGCCTGTTCCACTGAATACGGCGACCTGCTGATCGGAAAATCCACCGATGGCGGCAAGACCTTCCCGGAATCCACCGTACTGCTGCGAGGTGCCTGCAAATGCAATCGGCCCGGCATTCATAAAAATCCGCAGAATGTGCTGCATTATAAAGGAAGGATTTATGAAACTTTGGAATGGGGTGCCTGGGCCTGCGGCTATCATGCTCCCATGGTGATGTCGGCGGCGGAAGACGCCGATTTGCTAGATGCCGCCAGCTGGCATTTTGCACCGCCTTTGAAATATGACCCTTCCTGGCCCGGTGTGGCCGTCGGTCCCAGTACCGGCAACATTGAGGGCACCTTAGCTGTTTCGCCCGACGGGCGGCTGCTGAATATTATGCGATACGATACCTCCAAAACGGAGCCGAATTACGGTTTGATTTTGGCCTTTGAGGTAAACACCGAGGACCCGGATGCGCCGCTAACCTATTCTCATTCTATCGAATTTCCGGCAAATTTATCAAAATTCATGATTCAGTTTGACAAAGTGTCGGGTTTGTATTATTCTATTGCTAGTCGAATTACCGAACCGGATAAGATCAGGGCGCGCAATTTGCTGTCGCTGATGGTTTCCAAGGATCTGCTTCACTGGGACGTGGCGACGGATCTGTTGGACTATCGAACCGAAGATCATAATCTGGTGGGATTCCAATATGTGGATTTCATGATTGAGGGCGACGATATTTTGTATCTGTGCCGGACCGCCATAAACGGGGCGCACAACTTCCACGATGCGAATTATCAGACTTTTCATCGAATCCGCAATTTCCGTGATTTGTAAGGGCATTGGCCTGTGGTATCAGCCCACGGCTGCGGCCTTTACTATATATTATTACCCCTATTAGGAGGATTTTTACTATGATGAAAGTTGCTGTAAGTTCTTATAGCTTTTCTCAGGCAATCCGCGCTGGCAAAATGAACCTGATGGATTGCATCAGCAAGGCTAAGGAAATGGGCTTCGAGGCTATCGAATTTGTAGATGGTACCGTTACCATGACCAAGCCTGAGGACAAAACCCTGGCTGAGTACGCTGCTGAGCTGCGTGCTGAGTGTGAGCGTGTTGGCATTGCCATCACCAACTTCACCATCGGTGCTGATTTCCAGAATCGCGACACCGCTGAAGAAGTAGCTCGCGTTAAAGAGATGGTTGACATCGCTGCTATTATCGGTGCTACCGGTATGCGTCACGACGTAGCTGGCGGTGCTAAGCCCTACCAGTCCTTCGAGCATGCTCTGCCCAAGATCGTAGAAGGCGTTCGTCAGGTTACTGAGTACGCTGCTACCAAAGGCATCAAGACCATGTCCGAGAACCACGGTTTCTTCGCTCAGGACGCTCTGCGTGTTGAAAAGCTGATCAATGCTGTTAACCATCCCAACTACGGCTGGTTGATCGACATGGGTAACTTCACCTGCGCCGATGAAAATCCCGCTATCTCCGTTGGTATTGCTGCTCCTTACGCTTTCTATGTACACGCTAAGGACTTCATCATCAAACCCGCTGATGGCCCCAACCCCGGTAAATTCTTCTTCCAGTCCCGTAACGGTAACTACCTGCGTGGTACCATCGTTGGTCAGGGTAATGTTCCTGTAAAACATTGCTTGATC
>JAZQUJ010000053.1:0-24244 GCA_045631245.1 Bianqueaceae bacterium | reverse complement strand
CGATCCGACTTGTCAGCGTATAATCGGTGGTATATAAATAGTAGTTATGTGCGCCGGAGTCGATGAGCCGGTAGGCAAGCTCCGTGTCGCCGTAGATCCAGTTGTGTTCCTCTTCCAGTTCCGGCTCCATAAAGGCAGAGGTGTACCGGGTCCAGTCTTCTCCGTCGCGGCTGGTCATGAACAGGCTGTCGGTAACGGCGATGCCCACGCGGGGACTGCTCCGTTCCATAGCATCCCGTTTGATGGCATGACTGCCAAGCTCTTCGCAGTTGAGGGTCCATGCCGAACGCTCTACGTAGCGAAGGGGCAGACCGATGAGTCGCTGCGGACCACGGTCATAGGGAAAGATATTGTTGGTATACATCTGGTAGTCTTCGCTGTCACGGTAGGTGAGGGGCTTGGGATCGGTCCAGGTTTGGAAGTCTTCGGAGTAGATCACGCTGACATCCCGTACCATGCCCTGCCCATTGTGGGCGGAGCGTATATGCCGCATGTAGCACACATAGCGGCCGTCTTTCCAAAAGACGGTGTTCAGGGAGTCGAAGCTGCCTTTATCGGTGATCAAACGGGCTTCGGTAAAATGATAACCGTCCGCCGAGGTGCGGCTGTGCAGTTCACGTATATAATTGTCGCCGTCTTTCCGCAGCATTTGCCCGACGGCCTTGTATTTTTCATTGGGTGCGCAGCCTGGGTTGGTATCGTAGAATACGCAAAGACCGTCATAGATGTCGTTGACGACCACGTTGTTTTGAGTCAGCTCCGGATGGTCGAAAATGTTCAGATGGGGACGTGTCCAGTGGAGACCATCGCTGCTTTCCAGAACTGCTTCATAAGAAGGAGGCATTGGATCACCTGCATGTCTCGTCAAGTAGTACATTTTATAGCCCGTAGGATCTTTAACAATGCACGGGTAGGCGATGGACACGGGCTCGTTGCCTTGATCGAAGGTAAAGCACTGGTCGATTCGCTGCGGATGCATGAGCTGATGCTGCGCCGTGGTCTTTTCTGTATCGATGAGATAATCGTCCCAGAAAAATTCGCGTTCTTGATTGAGTTGAATGGTGTTCATAGTGGTTCTTTCCATAATTAACGGTCCAACAGGGAGGCGTCGCCGATCAATTCGTCGATGTCGATGATTTTTCCGGTTTTGATCGATTCGTTGGCTGCGGCACCAATGAGGATCGAATAGGCTCCGTCAATGGATCCGGCCTTTTGATACTCAAATTCGGGTTCTTCACCGAGGAACAGTACGCGTTTCATGGCATCATCGGCTCCGCCATGGGAACCGGTGAGAGCCGGAGTCGGATCGATGACAGTAATGTTCTCGTCTTCGCTGCCGGGCTTAATAATACGAATATAATCCGGATGCTCATCGCTTCTGACACCGCCGGAGGAGAAGGATTGAACCTCCAGTCGGGCATCGGAGCCATTGATGAAGAGCTTGAAGCCTTCATACATGGCGGCAGAGGATTCGCTGTACGACATCAAAACGCCGTTGGTATATTCAACGATCAGGTTCATGGTATCATAGGTATCGATGGCTTCATCGTATACGCAGCGATCGATCTTATAGCCGTCGTACTGTTCATGGTCCACAAACATCTTTTGGTTAAAGTCGGAGATATTATAATGATATTGGCACTGCTGCGTATATGCGCAGGTGGAACATCTTTCGCCGCGGAAGCTTCCATTTTTGCCGTATTCGCGAAGTCGGCCAAAGGCAGAAACGCGTTTCGGCCGGCCATTGATGAACCAGTTGATCATGTCGAAATGATGGGTGGATTTGGTAAGCAGCAAGCCGCCGCTCTTTTCCATATATGCATTCCAGCGGCGGTAATAAGAGGCACCGTGGCCGGAATGCCCGGCGGTGTAGTCTTTTGTAAGAAGCCATTCGAAGTTTACGTTGTAGATCGTACCCAAAACTCCGGAATCGATGATTTCTTTGATCTGGAGAATGTTGTTCATATAGCGCATATTAAAACACACGCCGATCTTGCGATCGTTTCGTTTTTCGGCTTTCAGAATGGCCCGGCACTGGTCGGCGGTGATGCACATGGGTTTTTCGGCCCAGACCTCATAGCCTAGATCTAAACCGCGCACGATGTATTCGGCGTGAGAATAGTCAGCAGAGGTAACGATGATGCAGTCGGGCTTTTGATCTTCCAGCATTTGATCAAAGTCGGCGTATGCAGGTACGCCCAGTTCGTTTCCGACATATGTGGCACGTCCAATGTTGATATCAAAAACACCGACCAATTCCGCGGTGTTTAGAATTTCCTCTATATTGGCAGAATCGTTACCATAGTCAAACTGTTCGATCGTGCCAATGTCCTGGGATAGTTCCGCCAGTGGGCGTCCGTAAGATAATAAGCCGCGGGCAGATGTGCCGGCGATCACAAATTTCTTTTTCATTTTTCACATCACCTCAAGATCTTTGATTACGATAATGCGACATCGCAGTTGTTATTTGGTTTCATAGTAACACAGCACTGAAAACCTGTCAATAAAATGGCGGAAGCGGAAAAAGCAATAAAAAAACGGCATTCCTGTGAAATGCCGTTTTGTGAAGTGCAGTTGGAGGGACTCGAACCCTCAAGTCGATAAAGGACACTAGATCCTTAGTCTAGCGCGTATGCCAATTCCGCCACAACTGCATGTGATCGATAACAGAACCGATAACAGACATTAGTGTAGCACGAGCAGGCGAAATTGTCAAGGGGAAATTCGGGAGTTGCGCTGAATTACATGAAATTACGCTTTGCGGGCGGTCTTTTTAATGTACAAATACAGCGGAATCGCCACGATCGGGAATACCATACCCACCAGCAGACCTAGTTTCATACCCAGCTGCTCCGGTGTGAGAGCGAAACGCTGTGCCATATCCAAAGCCTTGGGGCTGGCGATGGCGGCATCGGTGATCAGACCCACCAGCTGCGGACCAACAGAAGCGCCCAAATCACCGCCGGCGGCCATCATGGCATATACAAACACGCCGCCCTCGGGAATACGATCGGAAGAGACCAAAATACTGCCGGGCCACAGCATAGATGCACAAAAACCTGTCAGTGCACAGGCAATCAAACCAATGATCGGCACACTGGAAACAGCCGCAATCAAATAGCAACCCATTGCACCAATCGCACCGAGGAACAGGATATTGCCGATATTCTTTCCGAACTTAGAATACAAAGTACGGCCCAAACCCAGCATCATACCAAACATAGCCACGCCGAAAATATCGCCCCAAACCTTGGGAATACCCAGCGCCATTTCCAGATAGCTGGAACCCCACTGATTCATGGTACACTCGGTGGCGCCGGCCAGGAAGATCGCACCAAAGCACAGCCAAAGAGTCTTGTTTTTCAACATCTTCACCGCGCCGGAGACTTTTTCCGGAGTCTCCATGGGTGGGATCTCCGCGCGGGAAAACAAAACGATTGAACTCAGCGGAATCAACGTATAAAACAGCGCCAGCCACTGCCAATTCTCGTTGCCGAACAGCTTCAGGAATACGGTACTCACAATAACCATGAACATCACGCCCCAGGCGTAAATGGAATGCAGTTTGCTCATTTCCCGATCAGGGTCGTCGGAGGGAAGGGCGGCAATAACCGGACTGGCCAGTACTTCGTTAAAGCCCGCTGCCGCGGAAAAAATCAGCGTACTGATCACCAGACCGGTGTACACGTGATTGGGAAATACATAAGGCCAGAGGGCATAAATGAGCAAGCCTATGGTAACCAGAATGGGCATGGATTTCACACATTTGGGAATGTTGAATTTATGTGAGAAAAATGAAAAAATGAGGTCGATCACTAACTGGGTACAAAAGATCAGCAGTACCAGCAGTCCGAGCAATGTATAGGAAATGCCGTACATGGTTCGAAATGTGACGAACAGGATAGGTGACAGTGTACCAACCACTGACATGGAAAGGTTGGTGGTATAGCAGGCATATTTGACGCGTTTATGTTTTGGTTCCATAATGCACCTCACGAGTATGTTTTTGTCCATTGTACTACTGAAAAATGGGGAAGTCAATGTTTATGAATTGCTTTTCAGAGGACATACTATTCTTAATGTCAGTGGTTTTGAGTCTTTGGATTTGAATCACTGATAGAACATGTTGGTTTTATCAGTGATTTGGTCGAACCGATGCCGTTTCGCTGATAGGGTAGATGCATTTTAGTAGTGGTTTGAAAGCGCAGCGGGAAAACCACTACTAAAATGTGGATCACTTCGTCATTTTTATCAGTGATTTGGAGTGAAAGCGCGAATACCACGGATAGCAATAGCAAATCTAGTAGTGGACTTTACTTCGTTTTCTCGCGGAAGCGAGTTGAATCACAGTGAATAGAACTTAAAATGCCTCAAATCACTGATAAATTATTGATTCACGACCGATAACATTTTCAATGTTCGCTTTTTTTCCACAAAGGACTGTGTTATACTACAAGCAGGAGGACAAAAGCATGGAAGTTACCTTATTAGATTACATAGAAGATGAAAAAATTGGCTTCGTGGTAATTGCAGCGAAGTATAAAGATCAGTGGGTACTGTGTCGGCATGAGGAGCGTCAGACCTGGGAGATACCGGGCGGACATCGCGAGATCGGCGAATTGCTGGAGCAGGCTGCGCGGCGCGAGCTCTACGAAGAAACAGGTGCCATCAAGGCTGAGCTCCATCCGGTGTGTGTGTACTCTGTGGCCGGCAAGACGCGTCTGCAGGGAGAAAACGATATCTCCTATGGAATGCTATATGCTGCGGATATAAATCGCATGGGCGAAAAACCTCAGTCGGAGATCGAAGAAGTGATCTTCGTAGATGAATTACCCAGTGATTTGAATCTGTGGACTTATCCCGAAATTCAGCCGCTGCTCACGGACAAAGTGATAGCTGCCGAACATCAATATTTCAGAAATGAGGAAAAAACGATGTCACATATTATAGAAAATGTACCCTTTATCAGCCAGCTTGTGAAGTATCCCACCGGATGTGAGAGCGTGTCCACAGTCATGGCTCTGAACTATCTGGGTTGCCCTATTACTGTGGAGGAGCTGATCGACAATTATCTCCCCAAAGGCAGCGAGCCTGCGCAGGATGCAGAGGGTGTGTATCGCGGACCTGACCCCTGGAAGGCCTTCCCCGGTGATCCCTACAGTCAGGACGGCTGGGGCTGCTTCGCCCCAGTGGTGGCCGGCATGGCAGAAAGAGTCGGCGGTTTCAAAGCAACTGAATATTATGATCTCACCCTCGACGAGATCTGCAGCCGCTTCATCGATAATGACCAGCCCGTGGTGTTCTGGGCCACCATCAACATGGCTCCGCCCCGAAAAACTCTGGCCTGGCTCACTGATGAGGGCCGCACCATTCAGTGGACCAGTCCCATGCACTGTCTGCTGCTCATCGGTTACGATGAAAAGGGTTACTACTTCAACGATCCCACCGCTGGTGAGCGTGCCTTCTTCTCAAAGGAGCAGGTACAGATCTCCTATGAGGCACAGGGTAAACAGGCCGTGGTGATTGAACGAGCTTAAATCTTGCATATAAAAATGATAAAGAAAGGTCATTGCAAGCTGAGATTGGAATCTCGACTTGCAATGACCTTTTTCTGTTTTCGCTATGCGAAATGTAAATTAGTTGTGGCAGTGGCCACCGCAGCCATGATCCTGGTGGCTGCCGCAACCGTGGCTTCCACAGGCGCCATCTTCATGATGATGCTCACCGTGGTGGTTACAGTTGGCGCTGGTGCTGAAGTCCAGGGTTCCATTTAACAGGGAAGCAATTGCTGCGTCAGCGTCACCGGTTACACCGGCAAATAAGCGGATGCCGGCCTGGGCGAGAGCCATTTGGGCGCCGCCGCCAATGCCGCCGCAGATCAGGGCATCGGCATTGATGGAATTCAGGACGCCGGCCAGTGCACCGTGGCCCTGTCCGTCGGTATCGATGACTTCGGCCATGATTACCTTTCCGTCTTCGATGGTGTATACTTTAAACTGTTCGGTGTGTCCGAAATGCTGAAAAATCTGTCCATTATCGTAGGTAACTGCAATTTTCATAGTGTTTTCTCCTTTTGTATATGGATTTTATCGTTTGATCTGTGATTAGGTTAGAGGCTGCTGTCGCTGGCAGCGGTGCTTGGGACAGCCACCGCAATCGCAATGGGCTTCCTGACCATCACATAAATGGTAGTCGCCGCCTTCGATATGAAATGGGCGTCCGTCTACCAGTGCTTCTGCCACTTTTCGACGGGCACTGGTGTAGATCTGCTGCACTGTGGCTCGGGCAATCTGCATGTAGGTGCCGCATTCTTCCTGAGAGAATCCTTCCTTATCGATGAGCCGCAGAGTTTCGTATTCGTCCACTGATAAAGTGATCGGTATTTCATTTTCGTTACTGTTTAACGGGTAGAAATCCTGATGTTTCGGCAACTGACAAACCTTTCGGCATTTTCTTGGTCTCGGCAAAGCGGGATCCTCCTTTTGTTTATGGCATATGCTATTTATAACTTGATTATACGTTATTTTCAGGAAAAGTCAAGGTAGTTTTTGGTATATGCTATAAATTATTTGGCATATGCCAGAGATTATGCCATATTGTGTGAGGAATCACGGGTAGAAGGGCGTGTTTTTACACTTGTTTTGCAAATGGCTGCAGGGATCACTGATAAAATGTGGATAACTTTGCCTATTTTATCAGTGACAGGAATGAAAAGGGAGAATATAGCTGAGTGCTAGAACTGATTATGGTAGTGATCTTAGGGCAAGTTAGGATTGTAAGGGATAGTTTGGTAGTGAATTGACACCTTATTAGGTAGATGACGTAGTCAAAGTTCATAAGGCGAGAAGAAAGACGGATCTTTCGCCCGTGGCGTTATTGAAAATCGCAGAAATCACGGGTATACTGTAATCAAACGCGCGGAATGAATGATTTGGAGGAATCAATAATGGATATGAAAAAAGTCGGTGAGCAGATTGCGACACTGCGACGTGCAAATGGACTGACGCAGAATGAGCTTGGAGAGAGGCTAGGAGTGTCCTTTCAATCGGTGAGCAAGTGGGAACGTGGTGAGACGCTGCCGGATACGGCGATTTTATTGGATTTAGCACAGGTACTGCGGACCACAGTGGATCATTTATTATCGGGCGGTGAAAAGGTGTTGCAGTATAAAGGAAAGATCACGGTGGAGAATATGCGCCAAGGCGTGGAGTGCTTGCGGCAGATGGGTCAGTTGTTGGGAATGGACCATATGATTTATCGGGCTGCGGTGGAAGGTGTGAATCAAAAGCTGAATGTAGATTTGGAAGAAGCATTTAGTAGTGATTGGATCTTCGAATGCTTTGTAGCAGAGGCAGTAATTCAAAGTCTGATGACCGGTGCCTATGTGGATATTACAGATGTAAAAAATAGCTTTAAGTATGAGCATTTTCGCGATATCGTGTGTGACTATGCAAAGAAATATGGGATTGTGTAATAAGAGGGACGGAGCCACAAAATGTTCATAATTTAATTCTGGAAAAAGACGTATATGTTTGATATACTAAATTTCAGGCCTGTCAGCACTGGTGCTGACGGGCCGATTTTATATTATGGGAGGGAATACACGTATGCAGGAAATCCAGTTAATTCGGGAACGATTAAGTGCCGATTTTTTAGATGCCTATCTTCGATTTCAAAAGCTGAATGAAGAAATAGATCATTCAGCGGGTACGATCGTATGGAAAGGGCCAAAAAAACAGTATCCATACTGGCAGTTTTACGATCATGGAAAACAGATCCAAAAGTATATTCATAAAAGTGGTCTGGAAGTTGTACGGCAGCTGATAGAAAAAAGAAAAGCCCAATTTAGGAAAAGAAGTATTTTGCGAGGGTTTATCAGTGATATGAAGCGGGCGCTCCGAGCGATTCGTGTGAATTGGCAGGAAGTGATTGCAAAGTATGAAGAAGCACAGAAAAGGCGAGAGACGGAAGCGGCTGCCCGCGCTGCGGCCAAAAAGGTGGCTGAGAGTAAACGCTACGCGGATCAGTATAAACATCTGACAGATAAGGGTGATTATGTGGCATCCAAGTCGGAAATGATGATCGCTAATAGGCTGTATTCGCTGGGGATTGAATACGAATATGAAAAAGAGTTGTGGATTGGGGGAAGATGCTTTAGACCGGATTTTACAATTTGTACTAAGGATGGCCGGATATTTTATTGGGAGCACGCGGGAATGATGGATGAGCCGGAGTATAGACGGCGGCATGATGAAAAGGTGGACATTTACGCTCGACATGGGATTCGGCTGCAGGAGAATCTGATTGTGACACAAGATTATGACGGAACGATTTCGATGGATGAAATTCGACGAACAATTGATTTTTACAGATTACAAGATTAAGGGGACGGACCTTTGAATGGGTGCTTCGCAAGTGGCGGAAGCATCATTTAGAGCTCCGTCCCTTTTGTGTTGCATGAGAAATTCTTTTGTAATGCATGCAATAATCTTTTGGGTTTCATGCGAAAAATAGTAGTGATGCGCTTGCGAAACTATTGAAGCCATGGGTAAAAAGTGGTACAATATCCCTATTTAAAGTGCTTTAAAAAGGAGCCACTACTATGAAAATATTAGTTACCGGTTTTCAGCCTTTCGGCGGTGAAAGTATGAACCCGGCGTATGAAGCTGTGAAGCTGCTGCCGCAGCGAATTGAGGGAGCAGCACTGATAAAAAAAGAAATACCCGTGGTTTTCGATGAAGGAGCCGAAGTAGTCAGACAGGCGATCCAAGAAGAAAAGCCGGATATCGTGATTTGCGTAGGTCAGGCGGGCGGTCGCACTGGCATTACACCTGAATTTGTGGGAATTAATTACGCTGACGCCCGTATACCGGATAACGCGGGCAATTCACCAATGAGTCAACCTATTAAAGCGGATGGTGAGAACGCATATTTTACCGGTCTGCCCGTGAAAGCCATGGTAACTGCAATGAAAGCGGAGAATATACCCGCTGCCATTTCATATTCCGCAGGAACCTACGTATGCAACGACGTGATGTATCAGTTGTTGTATTACCTAAATACTGAATTCGCTGATCAAAATATCCGCGGAGGCTTCATTCATGTGCCATTCTGCGATGAACAGGTAGTGAACAAGTCCGGCGTTCCGGCGCTTTCACTGACAATGATCGCCAGAGGACTGGAGCTTTGCATCAAAGCGGCTATCAATAATGAAAAAGATATCATTGAAATAGGAGGAGCCATACAATGAAACTGACAGAAAAAGTAACTTATACCTATGATCATTTTTACAAATACCAGGAGATCACTGATATCCTGCAGAAATATGCCAGTGATTATCCTGAAATCGCACGTTTGACCAGTGCAGGAACCAGCCCTCAGGGACGTAATCTGTGGGTTTTAGAAGTGACCAACACCAAAACCGGCGCCTATGAGGATAAACCCGGCTACTATGTAGAAGGTAATATTCACGCAGGCGAAGTAACCGGGTGCATGACCTGTATGTACTTTTTGGACGTGATCTTTTCCAATCTGGACAGCAAAGAAGTGCAGAGCATTCTGGATAAATACACTATCTATGTGCTGCCTCGTGTTTCTCCCGATGGTTCCGAGCACTATTTGACTACCCCGGATTATGTACGTTCTGTTCCTCGTATGTATCCTTACACCGAGGAGATGCCCGGTCTGCAACCGAAGGATCTGGATGGCGATGGCGTAGTACGTAAAATGCGTGTAAAGAGTCCCTTCGGTATTTGGAAAGTTTCTGACAAAGACCCCCGTGTTATGACCAAGCGTCGTCCCGATGATATCGAAGGTGAGTTTTACAACGTATACGAAGAGGGTATCATCAACGACTTCGACGGTCTGAACATTGTCAGTGCTCCGGCCCGCTTCGGCCATGATTTCAATCGTAACTATCCCATCGGCTGGAAACCTGAGCCCGAGCAGCGTGGTGCCGGTGAATATCCGCTGTGCCACCCCGAAACCAAGGCCAACACTGATTTCCTGCTGGCTCATCCCAACATTGGCAGTGTGTTAGATATGCACACCGCAGGCGGACAAAACCTGTACACCCCCGGTTTCAAGCCCAGAAAAGATGCCGAAAGATACGATGTAAATTTGTACAAGATCCTAGGCAAGATGGCAAAAGAAGAAAATGGCTATCCGGTTATTAATGTATTCGATGAATACATGCCGGTAGGCAGCCCTGCTTGTTTCGGTGGCTTCGATGATTTCTGTCATTTCATTTTAGGTGTTCCTGCATTTACCATTGAATGCTGGGATATCGAGCCCCGTGTGGGTATTGAGGTTCAATTCCCGCCCAAGCCGGAAACCACCGATGAAGAACAGGAAGAAGAAGCTCTGAAATATGTACAGTGGATCGACAAAGAACTGGACGGCGAAGGCTGCAAACCCTGGACCAAATTTAACCATCCTCAGTTAGGTGAGGTGGAGATCGGCGGCATCGACTACAAATATGTATGCCAGAATCCGCCCATTAAATTCCTTGTACAGGAACTGGAAAAACATACTCGTTTCATGCTGCGTCAGGTAAAAACACTGCCTATGGTTAAGTTCACCGATATCAAGATCGAAAACCTGGCCGGCGACGTATACAAAGTAGATGCGATCATCAGTAATACCGGCTTCCTGTCCACTTATGTATTAAAAGAAGCCCTTAAATTCAAAACATTGAAAGAACTCACCATCACCATGGAAGGCGCTGAGATCATCGAAGGAAAAGCCAAACAGGGCATCGGTCATTTGGAAGGCTTCTCCGGCATTGGAGGTTACAACTCCGGCTTGGGCGCCAGCACCATGCAGACCGCACCCTGTCAGAAAAAGCTGACCTGGATCATCAAGGCTCAGCCCGGTGCAAAACTCACCTTCGCTTGTGAAGGCGGCCGCATGGGACGCACCACCGCGGAGGCAACCATCTAAATGGAAGAAGTTGTCACACAAAAGACGGCGCCGACGGTACAAGCCGGCGCCAAAGCAATACAAACCGGTCAGAAAATGATCAAAGGCATCAAGGACGGCGTGCCCATTGCACTGGGTTACTTTCCGGTATCCTTCACCTTCGGTATCCTGGCCACGTCCTACGGCTTCAGCTGGTGGGAGGCAACGTTGATTTCGATGCTCAACCTGACTTCTGCCGGCCAATTTGCCGGTCTTAACATCATGCACGCCGGCGGCGGCCTCATCGAAATGGCGCTGTCGCAGCTGGTCATCAACCTGCGCTATAGCCTGATGTCGATCTCCCTTTCACAAAAGGTCGATCAAACCGTCCGTGGCATCTATCGCTGGGCCTTGGCCTTCGGCAATACCGACGAAATCTTCGCCGTAGCTTCCAGTCAACAAGGAGCTATCAGCCGTCGCTACCTATTCGGATTGATAACACTACCATTCTTTGGTTGGACCGGAGGCACACTTTTCGGCGCCCTGCTGGGCGCCATTCTGCCAGCGCGGCTGGAAGAAGCTCTTGGCATTGCTCTCTATGGGATGTTCATCGCCATCGTGGTACCCGCTGTAAAGCGGAGTCGTCCGGTATTAATGGTGGTGGCTATTGCAGCACTGCTGAGCTGTGTCTTCTACTATATACCCGGTCTGAATCAGATTTCCTCGGGCTTTACTATTATCATCTGCGGTGTGGTGGCATCTGCTATCGGCGCGGTGCTGTTTCCTATCAGTGATGAGGAAAATAACTCGACAACGGAGCTGAAAACAGAAGAACAGGAGGCCGGCGTATGAGTTATGGTATTTATTTATTGGTTATGGCAGGTGTAACCTACCTGGTTCGTGCCATACCTTTTGCGGTATTTAATAAGAAAATCGAGAACCGCTTTTTCCGGTCCTTTTTGGCATACGTGCCTTACGCAGTGCTGACTGCGATGACGTTCCCCGCCATTTTTTATTCAACCGGTTCGGAGGTTTCCGCGGCAGCGGGCACGATCGTGGCAGTGGTTTTGGCGTACTTTGGCCGGGGACTGCTGACAGTGGCGCTGTGTGCCTGCGGAGTCGTGTTCTTGGTGGGAGGTATACTGTAACAAATCAGCTTTGTTAGCCGATTTGTTACAACCGGATTGTGCCGAAGCGTCACAATCCGCATTTCGCAGGCGCAAATCTGATATTTGCGCCGCGTTCCTCGTGCAAAGCGCTTCGGAAGGAGGTATTTTATGATTCAGCCGATTATGAAAGATGTGTTTTTTCTGCAGCAAAAGTCAGAACCGGCTACGGAGGCGGATCGACAGGTGATCGTGGATCTGTTGGACACGCTGCGGGCTAATGCAGCGGGTTGTGTAGGCATGGCTGCCAACATGATCGGTGTGCGTAAGCGCATTATAGTAGTGAATTTAGGGCTGATGAATCTGGCGATGGTGAATCCGCAGATCATATCGAAAAAGCACCCGTATACAGCGGAGGAAGGCTGCCTGTCTTTGATAGGTACACGCAAAACGACGCGCTATGAGGAAATCGAGGTGGCCTATCTGGATCAGAATTTTAAGCCTCAAAAGCAAAAGTTTACCGGTTGGACGGCGCAGATCATCCAACATGAAGTGGATCACTGCGAAGGAATTATCATATAAATCACTACGAAGCGTAAGCGATGAAATACTAAGGAGGAAGGAACATGAGCATCAAAAACGAAGCAAAAATTAAGAATCCACTGATAGTGGCGATCCGTGAACAGCTGGAGCACCGCGCATTGTGGATGTATCTACTCTGCGATGAGGCTAAGAAGAAAGGGCTGGATGCAAAGGAATATGCACCGGCAGCCATCAAACGCTGTGGGTTGTATCAGGGTGCCAATCTTCGTAAAAAGGCCGGTGGCGGTCCGTCTCTGAAAGGGCTGCGTAAAGCGCTCTTCACCAAGCCTGCTCAGTGGGTATTTGAAATGAAGATCAAACGCTGCACCGATGATGAGCTGTTTATCGATTTTCATTACTGCCCGCTGGTAAAAGCCTGGCAGAAACAGGGTTGCACCGATGAGGAAATCTGTCAGCTGTGTGATCACGCCATGTGCGGCGACAGAGGTATTGCCGAAAGCTTTGGAGCTGAACTGGAGCTGCCTGCAACCATTGCCCGCGGTGACGATATCTGCAAGATCCGCTTTAAGAGAAAAGTGAAATAAAAAGGAAAAGCACTTGCCGGAAGTTTCGGTAAGTGCTTTTTTAGTGAGATTATTTTCGAAGCAATCGCTGCAGCAAGGGCTTAGGTACTTGTATGACCAGTACAGTTACGTTGTCACGTCCGCCGGCGGTCAGTGCCTGATCCAACAAGGACTGGGCCATGTTTTCGGCGGAGCCGGAAGTAGCTAACGTAGCAGCAATGGCGGCATCGTCCACCATATCGGTGAGGCCGTCGCTGCAGAGCAGGAACACATCGCCGGGACAGAGCGGCAGGGGCTCGGACAGCTGAGGCTCGAGGATCATGTCCTCCTCGGGGATGCCCAGATGCTGGGTGAGCTCATGTTTTCCGGGATGCTGCGGTGCTTCCTCCGGGGACAAAAGCCCCAGATCCACCAGACGCTGAGCACGGGTGTGATCGGTGGTGAGCTGCTGCAGGGTCTTGTCGCGGTACAGGTAGATGCGGCTATCGCCTAAATGACAAGTAATGGCGCTGCCCTGATCGATGTAAAGCAGGGTGGCGGTGCTGCCCATGGGCCGTCCGTGGTTTTTCGAAATCGCTTCGCAAATAGCGGTGTTGGACTTTTGCAGGTCGCTGGCAGCGGTTTTGGCTACATCCTCGATGGAGCAGGGTGTCAGGTTTTGAACGGTCAGCAACGAGGCAATCTCGCCCAGATCAGCGCCGCCCATGCCATCACAAACAGCAGCCAGAAAGCGGCGGTCGTCGGTTGCACCGATAAAAGAAGAAGTATTTTGTGTTACATCTTCCCGGTACAGGCCATTGCAGAAGAAATTGTCTTCATTATTGAGTCGGACTTTGCCAACGTCCGAACGGAGCGCATAGTTTAGTTTCATAAGCAGACCCCATTTTTAAAAAGATTATTCGTTGACAAGGGAATTGTAATCACCATAAAAAATAACGATATAGCAGACTTCGTCATTTTGGTCTAAATGGAATTCCATGAACCAATCGGTGTCGATTTGATAGGCAAGATAGGACCAAGACTCGGACAGGACATCCTGCATATCGGAGAAGGTCTCATAGATCCAATGGGAGGTGTCATAGGCAGTGGTATGGATCCAGGCTGTACCATAAGCTTCCATGACATCATCCTGAGTGGAACCTAGATAAATTCCGCGGTTGGTGAGCAAAGAATCCTCCCGCGCAGTACCCGCGGTGGAATCATAATAGAAAATGTAAGTATTATTGTAGCCTGCAGCGAGGCATTCATTGTATACATCAGTCACTTCGCCTGTGAGCGGATCGATAATGTTAACCTCAGAAGAAGTGGAATATCCGGTGAAGGAAGCCTGAGCATAATCAATGAAGGCTTCTACCGCATAAGGATCCGAGGAGTCGGTATCGTAGTAATCATCCGTATTGTAGCCATTGTTATAAGTGTCAGCAACGTAGGGATCGGAGGATCCGGAGGATATTGTGCCAACGATTCCACCAATAATGCCCAGTATCAAAAGTGCAGCGCCGCAGCAAAGTCCAATGATGAGGCCTTTTTTGCTGCTGGATTTTGGAGCCGGCGGAGCTGGAGGTGGCGGAGGAGTGGTTTGAATCTGCGGAGCCGGTTGAACCTGCGGCCCGGGTTGAACCTGAGATTGAGGTTGGGGCTGCGGAGTCGTTTGCGGTTGGGGTCTTGTTTGAGCCTGTGGGCCGGGTTGGGGCTGCGAAGCCGGTTGTGGCCGATAGGACGGATTCGCCGACGGCTCGACAGAGGGCCGATAGGACGGAGCAATGGAAGGCTCCGGCGCGGCCTTGGGCTTTTGCCCCCAAATACCGATCGTCGCATCGCTGTCAGTCGGATCTTCCGGTGTGAAGAAAGCCGAAGCGGCCGAAGGCTGACTCTGCAAAGGAGGCAGAGCCTGCAAGGCAGCCAGCATATCGGCGGCCGACAAATAGCGATCCCGCGGATGATAGGAACAGGCTGTCAAAATGATTTGAGCCAGTTCGGGCGAAGCTGCCGCCGGAGGCGGAAGCTGGACACCCTGCATTCTTTGGACCATGGAATTTTCGCGGTCAGCAAAAGTAATGGGAGCGGGATAGGGCGGCAAGAAAGGAAGGCGTCCATAGTTCATAAATTTATATAGAACCAGGCCTAGAGAATATACATCGACCGAGCAGCCGTAAGGCTGCGCCAGATACACTTCGGGAGCCATGTAGATTTCGGTGCCTTTTTTGGACAAGCCACCGGTCGTTTTGCCCGCTGTGCGGGCCACACCAAAATCACCCAACTTAAATTGACCGGATTCATTCACGAAAATATTTTCCGGCTTGATATCGCGGTGGATCAAGGCCTTTTTCTGACAGAAAACCAGGGCGGAGGTCAGGTCCATCGCCATTTTGCGAACCAGAGCCTCATCGAAGGTGTGGTTCATTTGATACTCGGTAAGGGGAGTCAGCAGTTCCATGCGGATCAAAATGTCCCAACCCAGTTCGCCGGAATGGGGAAGAACTTTATGGTCTTCACAGCTTACAATGCCGGGATGGGATTTGAGAGAGGACATAATGGCGATCTCTTTGACCAGTTCGTCCACAAAGCCCTGAAAATAGGAGGTAACGGAGCGCTCATCCATGCCTTCGCTGAGGGCTAAACGGACGTCAGACTGGTTCTTGGGAACAGTAATGACTTTGAGAGCAGAACGACTGGTGATGCCAAAATCGGTTTTCTGGATTTCGAATACTTTTCCAAAGGAGCCTTCGCCGATTTCGCGGACGATTTTCCAGTCGTTGAAAACAAAGGAGTTAATAGTGTAATTCATAGAAACCTCGCAGAAGAATTATCGTTGAATGGTGTACTGGATTTTGTAAACGGTGGGAATGGTCGAACCGTTGAAGTGGGCGGATTCGAAATCGACGCTGTTAGATGAAGTCGAATCCAATCCTAGTTTGAGCCGTAAACGATGATGGTTGAGTACATCTTTCTCAAGCCATGTGTCCGTATGATAGGCAGCTTCCTCGCTAAAGAAGGCGGACATGGAATACAGCTGGTATTCATATTCCGGCGTGGGTTCCATCTCGTTCCAGGTATAGGACAGAGTCTCCGAGGTAGCATTGTACAGATCCGCTGAAACACCGAAAGCAGCGTAGGTATCGGCTGGAGTTTGACCGAGCTGATAACCTACAGGAGGCAGATAGCTGTTGATGAATGCAAGATCTTCGGCAGCAGTTTCGCATTCGGGGTCATAGTAGAAGGCGATGTCGCGATGGAAGGAACCGGCCTCGGGATTTTTCTCATCATAAATAAAAATAGAAGCGGAATTATGAGCAACCAGGAAATAATCCCAGGTATCATCGGATAACAGTTCGGTCATGCCATAAGAACCGTCGGCCTGTGCTCTAAATGTGTCATATAGATCGGTGAGAGACGCATTATAGTCGATGGTGCTGACCCCTAAGGTATCTTCCAAATGTTCCAAGGCGTTGTTGACGGCCAGGGTCCACTGATACTGGAATTCTTCGTCGGCCGTGGAGAGAGTGGTGTTTAAGGCAGGCTCCCAGAAGTTCAACAGCGAATAGTTGAAGGGATCGTAGGAACCATCATATACGATAGTCAAGCTGTAATTCGTATTGCTGGGCGTAACGTCATCGAGGGTAAGGTCGATCCAGGCGAAATTCTGACCGGTAGCAGCCATATAGTTTTCGTTCGGTGAGATCATGAGCGTGCTTACTTCATGAGATACATTTTCAGGATCCGATGTAATGAAATAAGCTAGGTCAAAGTTGTGCACAGAGACGACATCCGGTTGCTCTTTCAGCCAGTTGTGCATGCTATAGTCGGTATAAGAGTTGTTCAGTGCTTCATCAAACTGCCAGGTGCCAAGGGTTTCGGTCCAGGGCAGGAAGGAAGAAAAGGCGGTATCGCCAAGGATCGCTTCGGTATCGGCATTATCGTAGGCCCAGATCCACTTCAGGTATACCACGTTGGACATGGCAGAATCGGTTACCACATAAATTTTACCCACATCCCGGGTGCGCTGGAAAGTGTGCCCTCCCGGAGGAAGAGCCGCACAATATTTCAGATCGGCAGAACCGGTCTCGTTATGATATGCATCAAAATAATAGGGAGTGGAATCGTAGGATCCGTCCTCCTGCAGGAACAGAAAGCCGTTTGCAACCAGTTCGCTGCAAATAAAGTCAGGGGTAAGACCATCTGAAGACAGAAGGTCAAGTCCGGTGGCAGTCAAATAGTCTGCTTCAATCGGGTCAAACATTTCAGTCATGGCATCGTCCCAAAGCTGGGCATCTTCGTCCAAAACCAGCGTCTCCTGTACGATCTCTTCCGTTTCATAGGAGGATTCTTCGGTGGTTTCCCAATCGCTTACGGAAGATTCATCAAAACTGTCATAATAGGATGAGGAGGACTCTTCCTGATACGCCTGATAGGAAGGTTCTGGTTCGGTACCCAGACTGATCAACACCACTACGGCTACGATGACGACTACAACAGCAGCAGCAATACCACCGATAAGCAGTTTGCTGACCCCTTTCTTTTTGGGAGGTGCAGGCGGTATGGGAATATAGGATGGAATCGGAGGTTCAGTTGAACGACCGGCGGGCGGTACCTGGCCGGTGGGCGGCACCTGATTCGTCGGCGGTATGTAACTGTTTTGCGAAGTATAACTCGGCTGCGGGGTTGACGGGGCATAGGATGGTTCCGGCGGATCATTTCGGAACGAAGGAGTCGATGCCTGAGACTGCGTATTCCAAATACCCACAGTACTCTCGGCAGGTTCATTGGAATTGCGACCCCAAATACCCACTGTCTGATCTGCATAGGCAGACTGATCCTGCGGAGATGCCTCCTGAACAGGGGCTGCGGTCGGCGCCGCAGAGCTGGGGAGCGCTTCCAGTTTCTGCAGGTCTGCTAACATATCAGCAGCTGATTGATATCGCTGCTGAGGATCAAAAGCACAGGCCTTTAAAATGATATCAGTAAGTTCGGACGAGGCCGCCGCCGGAGGCGGAAGCTGGACGCCCTGCATTCTTTGAACCATGGAATTTTCGCGGTTGGCAAAGGTAATGGGAGCGGGATAGGGCGGCAAGAAAGGAAGCCGGTTGTAATTCATAAATTTATATAGCACCAGACCCAAAGAATAAATGTCGACGGTGGCACCATAGGGGCGAGCCAGATAAACTTCCGGTGCCATGTAACTTTCAGTGCCTTTTTTAGAAAGTCCGCCGGTGGTTTTTTCTGCGGTTCTGGCCACACCGAAATCGCCCAGTTTGAACTGACCGGTCTCACTGACAAAAATATTCTCGGGTTTAATGTCACGATGGATCAAAGCTTTGGTCTGACAGAAAGACAAGGCGGACGTGAGATCCATTGCCAATTTGCGCACAGCAGATTCGTCCATTGTGTGGCTTAACTGATAATCGGTAAGAGGCTGCAGCAGTTCCATGCGGATCAGAATATCCCAACCGATGTTGTCGGCGTGGGGAATTACTTTATGGTCTTCACAGCTAACGATACCGGGGTGGCTTTTCAAAGAAGACATAATAGCAATTTCTTTTACGATCTCCTCTACAAAACCCTGAAAATAAGAGGTGACTGTTTTTTCGTCCATGCCATCAGCCAGTGCAGCACGGATATCAGCCTGACTGCGAGGCACGCGAATGACCTTCAGCGCAGAACGGGTGGTAATACCATAGTCGTTTTTCTGAATTTCAAATACTTTGCCAAATGCACCTTCGCCGATGGTTCGCACGATTTTCCAATCGTTTAGAACAATAGAACCAATTGTATATTCCATGATCGTCTCCAAAGTGTAAAGATTTGCGTATATAGTGCTTTCAGTATACTACAGAAGCAAAAGAAATGCCATATCAAAATACAAATCCATTAGGGGTTAATAAGGATATTTACTATGGTTGTATTAGTGTTTTTCGCAGTTTCGCAGGAGGCTTATACGCTAATATTGACAAAACCATGCTGTGCCACGTATACTTGATCAAAACATAGACGAGGTGAATCATATATGAAGCGATCAAGTATATATACAGCATTGGATAAGGCGAAAATTTCGTATGAGCAGTTAATGGATTTCGGCATACAGCAGCTGTTGGTAGTGATTTCTAAAGGAGATCAAGCCGAGGTTGCCATGTATGAATTTGATGGAAAGGCTTGGCAGGATCTGGACCTGACTTTTCAAGGTTTTGTAGGTAAGAACGGTGTCAGCTGTGAAGCACATGAAGGGGCGTACATGACACCCTTTGGTTTGTATCCGGTGGGTGAGGCTTTTTATTTCAATGAAAAGCCGGTCACCGGTCTGGATTCTTTTGTCGTGACACCGGACACCTATTGGGTAGATGACCCTGCTTCTCAGTTTTATAATCAGCGCCGCGAAGGAATCACTGATAAAGACTGGAACAGTGCGGAGCACATGATTGACTTTCCCTATCACTATGAATATGGTTTTGTGATCCAGTACAATATGGCTCCCATTGTGCCGGGAAAAGGTTCAGCGATCTTCTTCCATATTAATGATAAATGCACGGCCGGCTGTGTGGCTGTGTCACGGGAAGAATGTCTGGCGTATTTAAGGGCCTTGGATAAAGAAAAGAATCCTTATATTCTAATGGTATAAATTCGCATTTTGAGAAAATCACGGGTAAGTGGAAAAGTTTGATAGGAATTGCTAATGAACCACTGATAGATTTCAGCCAGATGGCTGAAGTCTATCAGTGGTTTTTATTTGCCGCGATAGGATCACGGGTAGCGTGGACGATTTCTGAGTGTGATTTTTAGAAAGCACGATAGAACCACTACTAAAAATTTTGAACAGAGTATTTTTCTACCCGTGATAATGGCTGAATAAGATGGAGAGATGTATAAAGAGAGAAATTTTAGTAGTGGTGTGCGAACCAGTTGGGGTTAAGGACGGTGTGAATCCACGCGATTTAATAGAAAATGAGAAAACCACTGATAAAATAAACTTATTTTGTCAGTGGTTTGAAATGCAAAAACAAAAATCGCGGGTAGATGCCTTAAATTCAAATCGATTTTATCAGTGATTCGGACACGTCTGCGAATTCAGCGGGTTGAACTTTCAAAATCTCACGGTCAAAACTGTATAAACCATTGGTTTCATCCTCCACATCGGAGACCTGCGTATACACTGCAGCGCAGAGACCCTGAGGAATCACGGGTAAAATCTGGTCTATATACAGTGATCGCAACGCGGCCACGAACTCTTCACGGGTAGAATAACCACCATAGCCGTAGGTTTTATCAGTGTTATACACATGACCCTCCGGTTTCCACGTATAGCCGCCAAACTCCGAAAGTACCAGCGGACGAAGAGAAGCAACTGAATGGGATATGTCGGTACGACGCAGTGCTGCTCGGCGGCGCCGTGGTAGCTTTACCTTGCGAAAATATACGTGGCGACTGTCCACATCGGTGTCACCACCGGTAAACCAGCCGGAAGCAGAGTCAATAAACCGCGAACCATCTAGGGCACGAAGCCGAGCGTACATATCGGAACTGCAGAACTGTCCCCAACCCTCATTAAAGATCGTCCAATAACAAATACAAGGATGGTTATACAGCTGACGTACGGTTTGTTCCATGTGTTTCTTAAAAGCTTCGCGGGTGGCCGCATCCCGGTGCAGGCGGCGGTCGGAGCGGCGCAATAGGCCAACCGTCGGCAGCGCCGTGTCGCGGATAAACGAGTAGTCACTGTTATTCACAAAATCTTGGAACACTACCATGCCCAAACGGTCGCATTCATAATAAAACAGCTCCGGCTCGATCTTGATATGCTTGCGCAGCATGTTAAAGCCCAGCGATTTCATGGCCTCGATATCCCGCACAAAAGCCTCCGGAGAAGCCGGTGTCAAAAGACCATCGCTCCAATAGCCCTGATCCAACAGGCCGTGGAAAAAATAGGGACGACCATTCAAACAAAGACGGGGCAGTCCGTCCACGGTCTTTATTTCCAGCGCGCGCAGCGCGAAATAGGATGAAATATGATCGAAAGGCGTATCGATAGTAAACTCATATAAATATGGATCCTCCGGACTCCACATCCGGGCGGCGGGCAGCATAAGGCGGGCATGCCCGTGGACCAGCTCCGCTGATAAAGGGCCAGAAGGAGTTTGTACAGTCAAAGTACCGGAGTCTGCACCCTCGGCAATGATGGAAACGTAGTCGCTTCCGGTATCGATCTTCAAATGACGTATATAAGAAGTCGGCACACATTCCAGCCATACCGTTTGCCATATGCCGGTGGTGGGGGTGTACCACATGCCGCCACGCTTCTGGCACTGCTTGCCATAAGGAAGAATGAAGCGGCTCAGTTTATCAGTGATTTGAACGTCGATGGTGTGTAGTACTGGCGACTGAAGATCTGCTAATGCAGGATCGGTTGTTTCTGTGTATAGGAAATCGGTAATATCAAAAGAAAAAGGATCGTAACCGCCCACATGTTCACCAACTTTATGCCCGTTGATCCACACCACGGCTGTTTGATCAGCCGCACCAAAGTGCAGCAATACGCGGTCGGTGGAGGTTTTCATAAAATCAGCGGGTAGAACAAAATTACGGCGATACCAAATAAAATCATCCTCTGAAAAGCGTTCATGCACGCCGGAGAGCAGAGTTTCCGGAGCAAAGGGGACCAGAATGCGGCGGTCAAAATCGGCAGGCAGTTCCGGAGTCTGAGTCACAGCAAAATCCCAATAGCCATTCAAACAGAAAAAGGAATCACGGCGCAGCTGAGGACGAGGGTACACATTCCAGGGAATCACCGCCGGTGCGGTCGGATCGGAAGACGCAGCATCCTGAGAGGGCGCTGACAGTTGGGTCAGCAGTTCACGGCCTTCCAGCGTATACAGATCATTCATGGTCAGTCACCTCCGAAGTTACCTCTTTGGTGTTGGTAGCAGCGGAACTTTGAGCTGCTGTTTTTTTCAGCATTTTAAATTCTACTGCCAGCACTACCAGCAGCAGGATCGCCACCACCAGTGCAGCCAAATAGATATTTTCGTTGGGGACAAAACTTGTGGTGCCGTCGTCATTTAGAATCGTGTCAGCATTTTGCAGCACCGCTGCACCAATGTAGGGGCCAATAATGCCGGGGATGAGTACCTGAAAGGCAATGCGCAGGCCTTGGAACATACCTGCCTTGCCGGCGGGAATGTGGTCGCGGATCATGGCACCGAAGACGGCGGTGCCGGTGAGGTAGCCGCACATCATGAGCAGAGAGCCCATGAAGACTGGAGCGGTGGACTTGCAAAAGTACAGCAAGATATAGCCGCCGCAGAGCAGGCCAAGTGAAGGCAGTACCGAGATGGTGAAACCGCGGCGATCGTAGAGACGGCCGTAGATGGCGGTCACGATGGCGGCGATGATAATGGCCGGGGCCATGATGAGTACATAGTTATCCATACCCAGTGACACGTTGTAGTACAGGATCAGATAGGGCATGAAGATTTGAATGGAAATGCAAAATACGGCGAAGGCCACCAAGGTGACGTATAAAACCGGGTTGGCGCGCACCACGCTGGGGCGGAAGCCGTAGAAGATGTTTCGGAAGAAGTGGCGGTTTTCAGCGCGGCGGTCGGGTACTTCGTGAATGAGGAAGCAGCCGGCAATGCCGATCAGCAGCACGGCACCGCCGATCAGCAGGTAGATGGTAGTCCAGCTTTCGGCTTTGTCCAGGTCAAACCCCATGAAACCGCCGAAGACCACCAGAATTGCCAGCAGAGGCATCATGGCGTTGACACCTTCTGCGGCGCCGCGGCCGGCCTCGGGGGTGGCATCGGTGAGCCAAGCGTTAAAGGCAGCATCGTTGGCGGAGGAGCCGAAGAAGGTCATCACGCAGTCCATGATGATCACTAGGGACACACCGATAGCGGCTGTGCTGGTGGCCATGGGGAAAAGGGAACCAATCACATCGCTGCGAATCAGGGCAAAGCTGGCAATGGAAATACCCCACAGGATGTAGCCGCCGCAGATGAACAGCTTGCGCCGACCGATCTTGTCGGACAGGGCGCCGATCAGAATGGTGGTCAGCGTGGCGGACACGGCGGAGGCAGCTACCATGGCGGAGATGGAAGCAGCGCTGGCCCGGAACATCTTATAAATGAACACATTGAAATACATATTTTCCACTACCCAGGCGATCTGGCCGGTGAGGCTGAAGATCACCAGTGCAGCCCAGAAACGTGGGGGATATTGGATCTTTTGCTTTGTACGCATAACGGCACCTCGTATAGTATAATTGCGAAAAAGGCTTCCGCGCTGTATGCGAAAGCCTTTCCAGTGAATGAATCAAATCTTATTTCTTTGCCTTGGTGTCTACAACTTCCTTCAGCTGAGCCACAAACTCATCGAAGGGCATGGAGCCCAGATCGCCGTCGGCGCGGTGACGAGGAGAAACGGTACCGTTTTCCATGTCGCGGTCACCTACAACTACCATGTAGGGGATCTTCTCCAGCTGAGCTTCGCGGATCTTCTTACCGATCTTCTCATTGCGGTAGTCCACATCCACACGGAAGCCCATAGCCTCCAGCTCGCGGGCCTTATCAGCACAGTAATCGAAGGCACGATCGGTTACAGGCAGGAAGCGAACCTGCTCGGGAGCCATCCAAGTGGGCAGTGCACCGGCGTAGGTCTCGATCAAATAAGCCAGAGTACGCTCGTAGCAGCCCAAAGAGGTACGGTGGATGATGTAGGGCAGAGCCTTCTCGCCGTTTTCATCAATATAGTACATGCCGAACTTTTCAGCCAGCAGCATATCGATCTGAATGGTAATGAGGGTATCTTCCTTGCCAAACACATTCTTGATCTGGATGTCCAGCTTGGGGCCGTAGAAGGCGGCCTCATCAATGCCGATCTCATAGCTGATGCCCAGATCGTCCAGGATCTTGCCCATGGCGTCCTGCGCGGCGTTCCACTGCTCGGTGGTGCCCTCGTACTTGGCGGTGTTGTCGGGATCCCACTGGGAGAAGCGGAAGGTGGCGTCCTCCTTCAGACCCAGGGACTCCAGGCAGTAGTTGGCCAGCTCGAAGCAGTTGCGGAACTCCTCCTCCAGCTGATCGGGGCGCAGAACGATGTGGCCCTCGGAAATGGTAAACTGACGGACACGAATCAGGCCGTGCA
>JAZQUJ010000052.1:0-22870 GCA_045631245.1 Bianqueaceae bacterium | reverse complement strand
AAACCGGCTTTCGCCGCAACATGACGTCTTGTTTGCCCTTCTATTATCTTCCAGAGCCGCAGTAAAAACTATACGAAACATGACAGCTTACAAAAAAATCCCATCATTTACATGACAGGATTTTCATATTCATACTTGATTTTTCTTTCTATACTCCAAAGGAGTCATTTGATAACTACCACGAAATATCTTACCAAAAAAGCTGCTGGTCCCAAACCCACAGGTCTGCGCAATATTCGTAATAGATTCATTGCTGTCCGTGAGCAGCCTGGCCGCCACTTGCAAACGGTACTGTTTTACATATTCATTAGGCGTCATATGCATCACCGCATGGAATGACCGGTAACATTCTCTTTCACTCACAAAGGCCGCATCCGCAATATTTTGAATTGTAATTTTTTCTCCAAAATGCTCATGCACATAGGTTACCATCAGCTTTATCTTTTCATTCAGCTTTGGACTATTCATATTCGTATCCATATTTTCCATCATGGGTGAGGATAACAACAATAAATCCACCAATATGTCCGACAGGATCGATCGAATTCGAATTTCAAACCCCAGTTCCTGTTCCGATAATAAAAACGAAGCCTTCAATTTATCCAACACTGCCACATGCTCCGGTTGATTTTTATATAATGGCAATATTTCTATACTCGAGAAGTCCGTGATAGGTGAAATATATTTCTGATCAATACGGCTGCCGGTATGCCCGGAAATCAAAGTGGTATCAAAAAGGTGAATCAGCTGTACACAGCGATTGGTCTGCTGCAAAGGTAATTTTGTGGTGTGCAAAACTCCACTGTTCACCATGCCTCCGCAACCTTCTGTCAGCACGATCTTTCCTGCCGGTGTATGATATTCCAGCGCACCGCTTTCAATATAAAACAGTTCCACCGCTTTATGCCAGTGCCAGGGTGCATTCTTACACTGACTGGTTAAATTTGCTCTTGTAGCCGTATATAAAAAATCATGATGAAAATTTGGTAGTATCTCTTCATTTGTATTTTGCTTTAATTCCACCTGTGATCCGTAATGCTCGTTCATTTCATATACCCCTTCATGTTTATTAAACATGCTTTAAAAAGTTACATTTCCATTATAACATAAAAACATGAAATAACTACATGAAATTTTGACCAACACTATCATTATCTTGCCACAAGTAAAAAGAACTGCAAAACATACAGCAATTCATTACCGTATGATTTTGCAGTCCCTTTTTATTTACAGTTTGATCCTGTAATACTCCCCTCGCTGTTCCTTGAATTCCAAAAGAGTTGTACCACGGTATTGTTTCAACAGTTTCAATACCTTGCGGGTATCCATCGCAATCCCCGGTATCTTCTTTCGAATGATCCACAAGATCAATCGGTTTGGAATATATAAAGGAAGCTTAAACCCACCTTTCTGCCGAATCCTAAGTTTCATAGTAGCTCCAATCAACCCTATTTATTCTACCACAATCTCGAAAGAATCACCGTCAGTCTCATTGAATTCCATTAACTTTCCACTCACGCCGGACTCGACTAAAGTCAGAATCTTTTCCAGATCCAATTTTTTCATAATTTCCTTGTCATTTATATTAGGAATAGATATTCCTATTTCCAGTGCCATCTTTACCAACGGGAGCGGCAGATTGAGTTTAAACGAATTTCCATTTTTTTCTTTCATATTCATTCGAAATACCAACTCATCAAAACTTTTACGCTTCTCCGGAGGCACTAACTGTACTACCGGTTTCTCAGCCGTTTCCTCCATATTGAGCAGTTCATCCACGCTCACACCAAACTGCTCCGCTAACGGACGCAGCAACGAAATATCCGGGCTGGACACATCGGTTTCCCATTTCGATACCGCCTGCGCCGAAACGCCCACACGATTTGCCAACTCTTCCTGAGTCCAACCATAGTCTTTTCTCAGCTTTTGAATCTTTCTTCCTAATGTCATGATTTGCACCATCCTTTTCAAATTTGATTCGATCGATCTAATGCCATCGTAACGGAAAAAAGCTTCAAAATCCATCGCTCATCCTTCGAATCTGCTCAACTAAACGGAGAATTTTCTACCAACCACCGGTTGGAATCCGCATAAATAAAGGCTTAGCGGGCAGCGTTCGCTGCCAAAAGCTCACGTCCCATGGCAATGGCCTTATCCGTCACAAGATCCCCGGTTTCAGGCAGCCAACGGCTTCCATGACAAAGCTGGATCGGGTATACGTTCGTCTTAAACATTTCCTCCGTGGGAATATATCCGTAATCGCCATTACAAATGGTGGCAACGATACATTTCCGGTCCGGGCAGGCCGCTTTAATGCGATCCGCAAAGGCGTGATATACTTCACCGGGCAGTGCAAAGAACAGCACATCGCCAAATTTCATAACCTGTACAGGCAGCTCACCCTGTTCGCCCAGGCCCTTCAGTTCCTCATCATATTCCAGCAGGATCTTCATTGCCAAAGTGCCCAGCATTACTTTCTTATCGATCTCACCGGTCTCCACAGCTTTTCTAGCCGCTGCAAGCTGCTGCTCGGTGGGTCTGCGATAGGTTCCTGTTACAGTTTCCCACTTGCAAGCCACGCTGTCAGAACAAACCGGCACGGCCTCTTCCGCTACGCGGATGGCCTCTGCAGCCAACTTGCGACCGGTATCGATATAATTAGCGCGGTATTTTTCCATAAAATTAATATGATTGATGTCGCCGCTGGCTCCTGCAACAAACACCGATACAAAGTCCTGTCCGTACTCAGCCTTCAGCTGACGGGACAGTTCAGAGGAAAAGTCACCACTAAACTGGGAACCGCCGATGGTATCCTGATGACAGGCAAAGCTGATGAGGGCTCCCACCGGAACGCCTTCCTCATTGCGGGCCAGCAGCACCGGCAGATCGTGATCGGCCTCGCTGTAGGGGCGCACCAGTGTGAGTTTGGAACTGGGGTTGGACACCACCGAGCCGTCCTCGATCACAATATCACGCACAAAGGATACACCTTCCACATGGCCGGTGGCAAAGGTCAGATCACAGGGCTGCAGACGCATCTGAGCCAGCGCTGCGCAGTCCGCAGCCAAACGGATCAGCATGGCAGTATATTCAGGATCTTCTTTGGCACCCTGGGGCTCATCGAAGGGAACACCCAAGTGGGTATGGTTGGCACACAGTGCCACGTTTTGAGCAGGAATACCGGTCTGCTTCTCGATGCGAGCAGCCAGCGTCTCACAAAAATGATTGGGCAGCTCCACCGCATCGAAGGCCAGTACAGCCGTCTGGGTCTGACCGTCATCGGTCACAAAAGCTTTCACATATAATTTATCCAATACACCTGTTGCCACGCGTACTGCGTAATAACCGGGCATCATGGTGCCCAGGGGCGGGGTAATTTCTTTTTCATAAAATCCACAGCGAATCATTCGAATTTCCTCCTTAGCTCATCTATGCAGCGGCCTTCCGACCGTTTTTACTATCTTTATTTTAGCGTTATCATCTGTACTTTTCAATTGTTTTTGTGATATAATTTGGAAAAATACTCTGCACGAGGATCTGCTTATGAATACAGACTTAAACGCACAGCCGGCCAACTGGATCTGGCTGGATCCGGCCTTATATCCCGATCATCAAAAGACCAAATACAACGGCTTTCAGTCCGATGTCATCGGCTACACCGTAGCTGAATTTACCAAAACCTATATCTTTGATCAAAAGGTGGTTTCCGCTCAGCTTCGTTTCAGCGGCGACACCGAGTTTCGTCTGACCTGCAACGATCAGCTGGTGGCCACCGGTCCCTTCACCATCGGCGGCGACTTTATGGCCAACGATGAAGTCCGTCCCTATCATTATGCCACCCTTACCGAGATCCGCCCCGACAGCTGCGAGCTCGCCTTTTATGCCCGTGTCAAACTCATGCCCAGCGGTATCAACGAGTATTCCAAGGGACAGGGCGGTTTTATGCTCAGCGGCGTTCTTACTTTGGAAGACGGCAGCACCGTCGCCATCGGCACCGATGAGACCTGGTTCTCCCGTCGTGATCCCCGCTATACCGTCCCTCGCAGTTTCGACGGCTCACAGGTCCGTCCCGCCTTTGCAGCCTCCGTGGTCATTCCCGATATTTGGCAGGCCACCGATGCGCCCCTTCTTCCCCGTACGGAAGATTCCGCCTGCGCGTGCACGATAGCTGCTGCGCCCACGGCGCAAAATACTTACGAATTCGACTTTGATAAGATCCACGCGGGCTTTTTGACCTTGAACGTCAAGGCTTCCGGAACGCTACGCGTAGTGGTGAAGTGTCTGGAAACCGACGTGGTTAACTCTGAAGAGTCCTTCCTGTTTACCGAAGACACACAGTATATCGGTCTGCAGCTGCAGAGCGTGGGTAAGTTTATTGTGGAGGTGGATAACGAAGCCGACACCGCCGCTACCATCGACCTGTCCCTGACCACCACCTACTATCCTATTTTCGACTGTGCCACCACCGTTACCTCCGATGAGGATCTAAACGATGTGCTGCGCCTTTGCGAGCATTCGCTGAAATACTGCCGCCAGATGATCCACTTGGACAGCCCCAAGCATTCGGAGCCCCTGGCCTGTACCGGTGACTATTATATTGAAACTTTAATGACCGCCTTTTCCTATGGTGATCTGTCCCTGTCTCGCTTCGACGTGGTGCGTACCGCGGACATGCTGCGATACCAGCAGGGCGTCATGTTCCACACCACCTACAGTATGATCTGGGTATATATGCTGTACGATGTATATCGCTACACCGGTGACCTCACTCTGCTGCAGGAATGTGAAGATGCTCTGCGCATCCTGCTGGACCGCTTTGCCACTTATGTGGGCGACACCGGACTGGTGGAGACCCCCAAGAGCTTCATGTTCATCGACTGGCTGTATATCGATGAAATCTCTCTGCACCATCCGCCTAAGGCCCTGGGACAGACCTGTTTAAATATGTTCTATCACAAGGCTCTTGCAACAGCAGAACTGATCTACGAGGCGCTGGGCAATGCTGACGAGGCTGCTGCCTACCACGCGCGTGCTTTCGCCCTTCGCACTGCCATCAATACCCAGCTGTACGATGCCGACCGCGATCTGTACTTTGAGGGCTTGAATACCCTCACCCCCGAGGATCAGCTTTGGCAGTATCTGCCGCAGAATATTGCCAAGCGCTACTACCGCAAGCACGGTAATGTCCTCGCTGTTTACAGCGGCGTATACGAAGGCGATCAGGCTGCGTTCCTACGCCGGGTGCTGACCGATGACTCCCTTGGCCAGTTCCAGCCCTACTTTGCTCACTTCGTACTGGAGGCGGTGCACATAGCGGGCCTCAGTGCCGAATTTACTCTGCCCCTTTGTGAGGGCTGGAAAAAGGCGTACAAAGAATGCTCCAAAGGGCTGCAGGAGGGCTTCATCAAACCCGAGCCCACCTACCATTTCGACTACAGCCACGCCTGGGGCGGTACGCCCCGCTATGCGGTGCCGCTGTCTCTCTCTGGTCTGGAAATTCTGGAACCGGGCTTTAAAAAAATCCGCCTGCGCCCTCAGCTGTTGGGCTTGCAATCTGCCCTGGTGGAAATCCCCACTCCCTACGGCAAGATCCGCATCGAACAGAGGGCAAATGAAACGCCGAGCATCACCTGCCCGGCCGAAATCGAATTTCAGCTCGAGTTGTAAGCTTTATACGTAGCCACATAACAAAAGAGGTAGATTGCTGATATTTTATACGCAATCTACCTCTTACTTTTATACTTTAGTTCACAAATTACCACCAGAATTGCTGACAATTCCACCCCAGAAGTGGAAAATATCGGTATCCTCCGGAATATCTGCACCATGGTGTCCATAACCATCCTCTTCCACATGGCAACCATGATCAGTATGGAACATCACCAGCGTATTTCCCTGCCAACACTGTTCAGCGGCAGTATACAGCTCCCCGAATCGCTGAATGATTGCATCCAACGCCTTCAGCGCCTCCGTCCCTTCCGGCCCATGGGCATGCTGCGCATAGTCATAGCTCAACTGATACAGGAACACTAAATCATACTTTCCGCTTTCCACTACAGCCTTTGCTGTATCAAACATGGCCGCATCGTCATCGCCGGGCACGATACAAAAATCCGCACCGCTGCGCGAAAGCATCGAAGCAATACAGCCATTGGCACAGGTCACCACGCACACCTTTCGACCCGCACGCACTGCAGCTGCCACAAGACTGTCACAGGTAAGCAGCGGCTGGGTCAGCTCAGGCGTCAGAATCGGAGTCACGATCCGGTCCACACCATTCACCTCCGGCAATGCCCCCGAGAAGAAAGCAGCATAATCCACCGGCGTCACCGTTGGCATCACTGTACGTACCGGAATCATCATGGGAGCATATTTCCACACCTTAGCAAACTTTTCCGGATATTTTCTCACGAGCCAAGCCGCCACGGCATCCGCACTGAAGATCAGCACGTTGTCAGCCTTTCCTCCCAACTTTTCGAGCCACAGATCCGCTAGCCAGTCTACAGCAGGATCCGCCTGCTGCGGAGCCTCAAAACCTGCGATTTTTGCAATGGTAGCTGCCAACTGAGTGGTCGACAGCGTGTTTTTATAAGAATGTTCCATTTATATGTCCTCCAAAGGAATTCCTTTTATTCTTGATCTACCAAGGTCTAAGATCACCTGCGTAGCCCATAGTATATCCCATTCCACTGTAATATTCAACGTAATATTTTACAGCATATATAATTCCATTGACGAATCTCTTCCTATATAATACAATACCCCTATCCCTTTTTTCAGGAGGTTACTATGAATCCAACACTCAAAGCACGGCTCAACCTGATCCTCGCCATGACCATCTGGGGTACCTTAGGCCTGTTCGTGCGTTACATACCGCTGCCCTCCGGCGAGCTGGCCCTGTATCGGGCCGTCATCGCCATATTGCTTTTGGGCGCATATCTACTCATCACCCGTCAAGCCATTCCACTGCGCCGCATCAAACGCGAAGCGCCGCTGCTTCTGCTTTCCGGCGTAGCCATGGGCTTCAACTGGATCCTCCTCTTTGAAGCCTATAAATACACCAGTGTTTCGGTGGCTACTTTAAGCTACTACTTTGCTCCCGTCATCGTCACCCTGGTGTGTCCTTTTTTGTTCCACGAAAGGCTTACGCCTAAACAGCTTGTATGTTTCGCCATGTCCACGCTGGGCATAATTTTAATTACCGGTCTGAGCGGTGCAGGAAAATCCGGGACCGATCTGATCGGCATCGGCTTCGGCCTTGGTGCAGCCCTGCTGTATGCCACCGTTGTACTGCTCAACAAGTTTATTAAAGGCGTCGAAGGTATTCACCGTACCTTCCTTCAATTTGTAGCCGCCCTTGTGGTGCTGCTTCCTTATGTAGCCTGCACCGGCGGTACCCACCTGGAACTTCTCAGCAGTACCGGCTGGATCGCCCTGTTAATCGTAGGCGTTGTTCACACCGGAATCCCTTACTGCCTGTATTTTCCTTCATTGAAAAACCTACCCGGTCAAAAAGCAGCCATTCTCAGCTACATCGATCCGCTGGTAGCCGTGCTGGTTTCGGTTTTCCTTTTGAAAGAAACTCTAACCTTATCTCAAGCCCTGGGCGGTCTGCTGATTTTAGGCTTCACCCTGTGGAATGAACTCTCTCCAAAAGCCAAACAATAACTTTATGCAACCATTAAGCCTGTTGATCAGATAATCATACGATTTGATTTTCTGATCAACAGGCTTTTCACTTGACTTTACATCTGCTGTCGATAACGATTCGGTGTCAGCCCCGTATACTTTTTAAACAACTTAATAAAATAATTCGCATCCTGAATACCGCACTCCGCAGCCACATCCTGCACCAACACATTATTTTTTCTTAGTAGCAGCGCAGCTTTTTCGATTCGCTGGCGGTTCACAAAATCTGTCAGCGTACAACCACATTCCTTATGAAACAGATTCGACAAATAACTGGGATTCACATTCAGCTGTGCTGCAATGGCCTTCAAACTTAGATCTGCCGTTAAATCAAACTGCACCATGGTAATCGCCTGTGCCACGTATAGCGAATATTCACTCAGCGACTGCTGCTTCACCAAATTACAAAAACTTCGAATCATTTTTTCCTGCAGTTGCCAGCTCTGCTTAATGGTACGCGTATTTTCAATCTGCTCCGCAAAAGAAGAAGATAGCCTATGAACGTGCAACGGATGCACGCCACCATACTCTGCTGCCTTTCTCAATAGCGTCTTTAAAATGACTAAATTATTTTTACGATCCCGCAAAGAATCCGATAGTCTTTGTTCTACTCCATTGCTGTACACCGACGGTGCCACTGCGGTCACCAAGTGAAGCTTTCCTTTACTTACCGCATCCATCAGCAAATTTTCATTGGCATAATTTTGCTCCAACGATTGCAGGCTCAGTGCCATCTCACCGCCTGCCGCCGTATCAACGGAAAAAGGGATGGGCTCATATCGATCCGGAATCGCATAGTCCACATATTCCATCGCATATCGCTCCGGTTCTCCCCACAGCTTTTTAGCCAGCGTGTTCACCATTGTCAGCAGCAAGTTCTCATCTTCAACCAACGGAAGGCCCGCATAATACAACTGCATCCGCTTTTCCTGTTCGTCATTTAATTCCAGCGAAGCCGCCTTTTCTTGAATTCGTTTTTTCAAGGGCATTTTCATCAAATACGGACCCACAAAGAAATACGAAGCATCCGGCAGCTTCAAAAAAATATAATTACAATCATACTCATCGAAAAAACGATAAATCGTATAATCTTTGGCTTGGTTCATGGAATTCTGTAAAAAATCCACATAGTTATTCAACCCAAAAAGCTCTGCTCTCAGCCGCCGATCAATCTCTGGTGGAATTCTTTTTTCCGGCTCCTCCACAATGCAGCTTGCCATATTCATATCACTCAAAAGCTGTCTAAGAAACTCCAATTGCTCCTTATATTGCATACCTTTCACCTCTTTCTTTATCATACGACTTATTTTTATTATTTTCAAGATTTTAACAAAAATATTACGATAAAAGGCAAAGGTTTTTCTATCTTCTTTCTCCGAAAACCAGTAGAATAGATATAACTCAAGGCTCGCAGCCTACGCATTACATATGCCTATGCTACAGCTTACATTCGAAAAAAGGAGCTTTTATCATGTCCAAACCCTCCCAGCCTCTGCGTCCCTTTGGATGGCAGGATAAAGTCGGCTACATGATTGGAAACGTAGCCAATGACTTCACATTCATTTTTGCCAGCCTGTATCTGCAGGTATTTTACACCGATGTTTTAGGCATCAACGCCGGTCTTGTGGGAACCATGTTCCTCATCGCCCGTATTATCGATGCCTTCACCGACACCGCCATGGGCCGTATCGCCGACCGCACCAAGGCTACCAAAGCCGGTAAGTTCCGCCCTTGGCTTATGCGTGCCTGCGGACCGGTTGCCCTAGCTTCCTTTTTAATGTACCAATCCTTTGCCACCGGTCTGCCCATGACCCTGCGCATCGTGTACATGTTTGTTACCTATTTATTCTGGGGTAGCATCTGCTATACCGCCATCAACATTCCCTATGGTTCCATGGCTTCCGTAATGAGTGGCGAAGCCGATGACCGCGCTGCCCTCTCCACCTTCCGTGGTGTAGGCTCCATGATTCCTCAGATTCTCGTGGGCGTGGTAATGCCCATGTTCCTGTACACCAAACTGGAAGACGGTACCGAAATTGCCAATGCCAATGCATTCCCCGTCGTGGCTCTGGTGCTTTCCATTGCTGCCGCTGCCTGCTACTTCCTCTGCTACCGCATGTGTACCGAGCGTATCCAAACCCCCGAAGATACCAAAAGCATTTCCTTTAAAGATACCCTCAAAGCTTTGGCCGGTAACCGCGCCCTTATTGGTATCTGCATCGTATTCGTATGCTATTTGGGTGCTCAAATGTTAAACCAGACCATTAACAATTACATCTTCAAAGATTATTTCCAGAACACCCAGGGCCTGTCCATTATGAATGCTGCCGGCTTTGCCCCTGCCTTGCTCTTAGCTCCTTTGGCTGTACCGCTTTCCCGTAAGTTCGGCAAAAAAGAACTGGGCATTGTGGCCGCCATCATGGGTGCCGTGGCTTTTGGCGGTCTTTTCCTGTTCCACACCTCCAACATGTGGGCATACGTAGTTGTCAGCATCGTAGGCCTGCTGGGCTTCGGCCTGTTTAACCTAATCATCTGGGCCTTCGTAAGCGACGTTATCGATGACCAGGAAGTACGCACCGGCAAGCGCGACGACGGCGTAACCTACGCTGTTTGCTCCTTCGCCCGCAAACTCGGTCAGGCCATTGCCAGCGCCCTGGGCGGATGGTCTCTGGGTTGGATCGGCTATGTCGAAGGCTCCACCACCGGCCAGACCCAGTCTGTTATGGACGGCATCTACAACATTGCCACCCTGGTACCCACCATTTTGTATATCATCGTAGGCGTTTGCCTATTTGTCATCTATCCGCTGAGCAAGAAGAAAGTAACCGAAAACGCTGCTATTTTGAAAGCTCGCCGTGGTGAATAAAAGGAATTCACTCATGAGAACTATTTACAATCTGAATCAGGACTGGGCCTTTATCAAGAACCTTGCAAAAGCCCCCGTCCAGTTTCCCGCTGACGCGGGTAAAGTTGACCTCCCCCACACCTGGAATGCTCTCGATGGCCAGGATGGCGGCAACGATTACTTTCGTGGTACCTGTTGCTACGTACGTCAGCTCAGCAAAGCTGAGCTGCCCGAGGCAGAGCAATATTTTTTGGAGGTCAACGGTGCCAATTCCTCTGCCGATGTGTATTTGAACGGTCAGCAGCTGGCTCATCATGATGGCGGTTATTCCACTTGGCGTGTGAACTTGACCGGCGCCTTGCAAGAAGAAAACCTGCTGACGATTCTGGTGGACAACTCTGCCAACGAGATCGTGTATCCCCAGACGGCTGACTTTACCTTTTACGGTGGTCTGTACCGTGATGTAAATATTGTAGCTGTTTCCTCAGTACATTTTGATTTCGAGACCTTCGGTCATCCGGGTCTGCATGTGACCGCACTGGTGGAAGGCATGGATGCCAAGGTGACCTTAGCCGCTGCGCCCCAAAATCTGCTGGCAGACGATCGCGTACTGTATCGGATTTACAATGCTGAAGGTCAGCAGGTAGCCTGTCAGGAAGATCCCCATTTCATTTTGACTAACGTCCACCTTTGGAATGGTCGCAAAGATCCATACCTGTACCGTGCTGAGGCCTGCATTTTACGCGGAACTGAATGTTTGGATCAGGTGTCTGTCCGCTTTGGCTGCCGCTACTTCCATGTCGATCCCGAAAAAGGGTTCTTCCTGAACGGTGAAAGCTATCCGCTGCGTGGCGTCAGCCGCCATCAAGATCGTTGGCAGCTTGGTAATGCCTTGCTGTCCGAGCACCATCTTGAAGACATGGATCTGATCTGTGAAGTAGGTGCTAATACCATTCGTTTGGCCCATTATCAGCACGATCAATATTTTTATGATCTGTGTGATGAGCGAGGTATGATCGTGTGGGCAGAGATTCCCTATATTTCCCGCCACATGCCCACCGGTAACGAGAATACCGTGGAGCAGATGAAGGAACTGATCACCCAGTGCTACAATCATCCCAGTATTGTAGTTTGGGGCCTGTCCAACGAGATCACCATGGATGGTGCGCAAGATCCAGATCTAATTGAAAATCACCACATTTTGAATGACCTGGTACACGAAATGGACAAGACTCGTCCCACCGTAATTGCCTGCATTTCCATGTGCGATATGGATGAAGACTACGTGCACATTCCCGATTTGGTTTCCTATAATCATTACTTTGGCTGGTATGGCGGCAAATTAGAAGACTATGGTCCCTGGTTTGACCGTTTTCATGAAAAGTACCCCACCACGCCCATCGGCATCAGTGAATACGGCTGCGAAGCTTTGAATTGGCATAACTCCCATCCGGAGCAGGGTGACTATACCGAAGAATATCAGGCTGTATATCATGAATCCCTGATTCGCCAGTTGTTTACTCGTCCTTATATTTGGGCTACCCACGCCTGGAACATGTTCGATTTTGGTGCGGATGCCCGTGCAGAGGGTGGCGAAAATGGTCAGAACCACAAGGGTCTGGTAACCATCGACCGTAAATATAAGAAGGATGCTTTCTACGCCTATAAAGCTTGGCTTTCCGATGAGCCCTTTGTGCATCTGTGCGGCAAACGCTATGTGGACCGTGTAGAGGATGTAACCCGCGTTACCGTTTACTCCAACCTACCTGAAGTTGAACTCTTTTCCAACGGTGTCAGTCTGGGCAAAAAGCAGGCCTCCGATCACTTCTTCTATTTTGATGTACCCAACATCGGCGAAACCAAACTCACCGCTGTGGCTGAAACGTACCAGGATGAATCTGTACTTCGCAAAGTAGACCAAATGAATCCCGATTATATTCTGCGTGAGCAGGGTGCAGTCCTCAACTGGTTTGATATTACTGAAATTGAAGGTCGCTTCAGCTTGAACGATAAGCTGGGCGAAATCATTAAGACTTTCCGCGGTAAAATCTGGTTCGCCCGTCTTTTCCTTATTTTGGCTAAAAAACAAAGTGGACCGAACAAACAGAAAACCGCCTCTCCTAAGAAGGCGGAAAATAATAAGGCTGGCAAATCGAAAAAGACCAAGAAGGTTTCCAAGAAAAAAGGCGGTGCCAGCATGAGCAACGGGCTGATGGACATGATCGGCAGCTTCACTGTACTTCGTTTCACCGGTATGCTGGGAATGCGCAACATCATGTTCACCAAAGAAGAGCTTTTGAAACTGAACCGTCAGTTAAATAAGATCAAAAAATCTAAATAATTGCACGCTCTGGTACTCAAAAAGGGACTGGTTTAATACCGTCCCTTTTTGCATGTAAATATTTATAGATCTAATTCTAGCAGTGTACCTGGATCGCCCCTGTCATATTCCGTCAATCATCCTTAATCTCTCAAAAACGTAGCCACGCCCGTATCATACACATGGATTGTGAAATCCCGCATGGTCGCCATGGTAGGCTCAATCTCGCCCCGCTCCACACGATCCGCCGCTTCCATCAGCTGCGGAATGATCGCCGGCGTCGCCGGAAGTGTACCGTGTGACGGCCAGATCGCATCAAACTCATCGATCCGTTTTTGAATCTTCTCCAAACTCTGTCGATACGCCTGCATATTGCGCATCACACCAAACATATAAATGCGTCCATCCTGAATGGGATCCCCGCTGATCAGCACGCGGCGCTCCTTATCCAGCAACGCAATACTGCCCGGCGTATGCCCCGGAATACTGATCACTTCGATTTCCCTCTCCCCCAGCTGGATGATATCGCCATCCCAAATCGGCGTGGGGGTTTTGCGCTTTGCGCCGTTTTGATAATAATTCACGTACTCCGCCGGATGCATCAGCACCGTTTCAAAGGCATCGTTGCCGGCAATGTGATCACGATCAGCATGGGTGTTGATCAGCTGGATCGGCAGCTGAGTCAGTCCCTCGGCGATCTCCTTTGCATTGGTAATGGTCATTCCACTATCTACCAGCAATGCTCGTTCCGTCCCCGCCAGCAAAAACATCCGCACTCCACTGTTTTCAATACGCCAAGTCTGCGCGTCCACCTGAATGATTTCGTAATCCATAGTTGCATCCTCCGTTTTTTCTTTATTATACAACACATCCACCCCACAAGAAAGTACTTTATTTTTCACCTCCATTGGTGTACAATAAACCCAACAAAATTTCGTAAAGGATATCCACAAATGACACAATTACCCTCCGGCATTTATGCCATCTCCCCCGCGTTCGCGGGCAAAACCGACGATGTTACATTTTCTTTCAAAGGTATTTCATACACGGCTGTCCTGGGCGTTTCTGTCTTCACGTCCTTCGAAGACGCCATGGCTACTCAGCTGATGGCTCCTGCCGAGCCCTTTGAGGGACAGGCCTATTCGACTCCGGTGATCCTCATGCCCGCCGGCACCTATGAATTTGGCCGTGCTTCCGCTACCCCTCTTTCCCAGCCTGTGACTGTACTGGGTGAAGGCCCTGCATCCCGCACCGAGGGCAGCTTCTACCATGGCACCTTTACGGTTCCCGAGGGAACCCCCGGCTGCATCACCATTCGAGATCTTACCTTATTTAATACCCGTGTCTATGATCAGCGTACCAGTGGTTCCGACCTCGGACTAATCATCCAAAACTGTTCCTTTGAGGGTGCCTTGACCAAAAATCTGATCTATGCCGCACCCCTGACCGATGCCTCCTGTCAGCGTACTCTCATCGTAGAAGACTGCCGCTTCGATGGTTTCGACTCCTTGGATGATGAAGGCTGTGCCTTCATTCCCTGTGCCACCGATGTACAGCTGCGCCGTATCTCCTTTACCAATACGAAAAAATTCCTTGGCTTTACCAATTATGCCCGTACCTTTATGAATGCTGCTGAAGGTGCCGATATCTCCATTTTATTGGAAGACTGCCGCTTCGAAAACTGCTATACCGTCCACGGACTTTCGATCCAGCTTCCGGATGCTGTCGGTCGTGCCTCGATCACTCTGTCGGGCTGCACCTTCCGTCATTTTACGCCGCAAGGCGAATCGGCTGTTCAGCTACGTTTGCCTCATGAGGGTTGCAGCTTGACCCTGCGTGATTGTGACTTTGTGGCTCCCGAGGGTGAAAAAGTGCCCGCCATTATGATCGATGGTCCGGTGGAAGCGATTTGCGAAAATGTTACTTGCGAGGGCTTTGCACAAATTTCAGCGCCTAAACCGGCTCGCCGCACCGAGGCTCCGGCGCAGATTGGCGAAGTGGTTTGGTCTGAACTGGACGATCCCCACGAGGTGGTGGAAGGCGACATTCGCTATTTGGAAGCCATGTATGGCGGTCGCTATGCCTATCACGGCGACATGCACTGCCATTCTGACTCCGGCGGTACCAGCGATGGCAAGACTCCGTTGGCTCAATTTGCCCGTGACATGCGTACCCTGAAGCTTGACTTTGCTGCCGTGGTGGATCATCGTCAGATGCGCCATATGTTCCTGCCGGAATATGATGAGACAATCTTCATCTGCGGTACTGAACCCGGTACCAACATCATCGAAGAAGGCCGCGAGCCGCGCTCCCAGTCCATGCATTATGTAATGCTGTTCCAGTACCCCACCGATTTAGCCCGGGTGCTGGATGCCTTCCCCGAATTCAACTACACCGGCGGTCTGGAGGGACACTTCTCCTACCCGAATTTTACTCCTGAACGTTTAGCTGAGTTGGCCCGTTTTGTGCGATCCATGGGAGGCATGTTCTCCCATGCTCACCCCAAACAGCTGATGGCTTCCGACAATCCCATGCACTTTTACTTCACCGATGATGTGACCATCGAAACCATCAACACTGCGGACGATACCTTCGGCAGCCTGCAGAACCTGCGCTTGTGGGAGACCCTGCTGAAGATGGGTAAGCGTCCTCGTACTGTGGGCTGCTCCGACACCCACGGCGCAGTTTGCAACCGCGCGCTGACCACCGTATATGCCCGTGAGCGTAAGGGCGCTGCCTTCCTTCACGAGATCCGCGAGGGCGATTGTACCTCCGGTGCCATCGGCATCAAGATGTGTATTTCCGGTGTGCGCATGGGCAGCAGCATCGCTTACCGCGAAGGTCTGACTCTAAACATTCAGGTGGGCGATTGGTATGAACCTTCCTTCCGTCCCAACACGGTATATGCTGTCAAGGTCTACACCGACCAAGGCCTTGCCTACGCCAGCGAGTTCGATGGCTACGAAGTTCAAAATCTGGCCTTGGCCGTACAAAAGCGTAAATATTACCGCGTCGAAGTCACCAATGAAAGCGACGGTTATGTGGTAGGTATTTCGAATCCCATTTGGTTGGATTAAACAAGGAGGACTCCCTATGAATACAACTTTAACCTATGGTCTCATCGGCTGCGGCTCTTTCGGCAACGAACATATGAAGGCCATGCTGATGCTCCCCGGTGTGAAAGTAACCGCTCTGTGCGACATTCACATCGAACGCTGCTACGAAATGAACGAACGCTATGGTCTGGATGCTAAATGCTACGAAAACTATAACGACATGCTGGCCGAGCAGAAGTTTGATATTGTGGTGGTGGCCGCCGTGGACAAGGCCCATGCCGGTGCCACTGTTGCCGCCCTGCGGGCGGGCAGCCATGTACTCTGTGAAAAGCCTATGTCCCTGTTCCTTGAGGACTGCAAAGAAATGATCCAAACCGCCGATGAAACCGGCAAACTCCTCATGGTAGGTCAGGTCTGCCGCTTTACACCCGGCTTTGTTCAGGCCAAAGAAATCGTAGACGCCGGCGTAATCGGTGAATTATACTTCATCGAATCTGAATATGCCCATGACTATGTGAACATACCCGGTACCGACGGCTGGCGTACCGATCCTGATCGCGAACCCATCATTGGCGGTGCCTGCCATGCCATCGACCTGGTTCGTTGGATCGCAGGTGACCCCATTGAGACCATGGCATATACCAACCATAAGGTACTCACGCACTGGCCTGTGAACGACACCACCATTTCCATCATGAAATTCCCGAACGATGTGATCGGTAAAGTTTTCGCCTCCATCGGCTGCAAACGCGACTACACCATGCGTACCGTGATCTACGGTACCAAGGGCACCATCATCGTGGACAACACCACTCCCTACCTGACTTTGATGCTGGAGCGCAGCGCCGACGACGCCCACTTCGCCAACGGCTTTTTCGGCACCGGCAGTGAACGGTCCATCCGCCACCAGATTGATGTGAGTCTGAACAATCACAACGTGGCCGCCGAGCACAAAGCCCTGCGCGAGGCCATCCTGGAGGGCAAGCCCCTGCTGATGACCGGGCGCGAAGGCGCCAAAACCGTTGCCGTGTGCCGCGCTGTTGTAGAAGCCGCGAACACCGGTAAAGCCGTACAGGTGGATTATAATTTTTGAAAGACGAACACACGTCAAAAAGCTCATCGTTATTAACATCGATGAGCTTTTTCTATGTATGTATTGTTGATCCTTTATTGAATCTTTATCAAACCTTTATTGAACCTTTGCGCCGCACTGATTGCAGAACTTAGCACCTGGGGCTAATTTATTGCCACACTGACTACAAAAGGCCGGTGCTGTATTCTGTACCGGCGACTGCTGAGGTTGCCACTGCTGCTGCGGTTGGGACGATTGCTGAGGCTGCCACTGTTGCTGTGGTTGGGACGGTTGCTGAGGCTGCCACTGCTGTTGCGGTTGGGACGGTTGCTGAGGTTGCCACTGCTGTTGCGGCTGCTGACCAATGAAAGCCCCCAGCGGCACACCACCATAGTGCATGATCAGCGTTTCCACATATTCTACACGGGTCTTCAAAACTGCTTTTTGAGCCCAACCATAAAAACCATCTATTCCAAGTTCACCTGCATATACACCCGGCAACGCTGCAAATTTGATCCAGGCTTCCAGAATCACGGTTTCATGATTGACAAACAACTTGAAGAAGGTAGGCCCAGCAGCAATTCCCTTTCCCTTTTTGTATACTAATTCACCTTCAAAATTAACATATTCATATCCTTCTGTTGTCAGATACTGATTGATGTTATCAAACATCGGCTTTGGATCTCCCGCAAAACGGAATTCATTATGATATCGAGCCATAGTATTTTTTCTTTCTCCCATTGATTCATCGTAGATATTTGAAATTATCTTACCATGAACATATCGGTTTGTAAAGTGAGCCTTAGTCTGCTTCACCAATTTTCACTTTTCTAATTGACAAACACTTTATTACGGCCCATAATAGAAGTAATATTTCTGTATTTCATGAGGAGGAACACACCATGAAAATTTTAGCCATCGGCAATAGCTTTTCTGAAGATGCTACCACCTATCTGCATCAGATCGGCGAGGCTGCAGGTGTTAAAAATCAAATCGTTAACTTATATATCGGCGGCTGTCCGCTGGAGACCCATTGGGAGAATATTGAAAGCGGCGCCCGCAAGTACCTGTTCCAGATGAACGGCAAGAAACCCGACTATGCTGTTTCCATTCCCCAGGTACTTGAAATGACCGAGTGGGATGTGATTATTACCCAACAGGCCAGCCATGACAGCGGCTGGATCGAAAGCTACGAACCCTTCCTGGGCAAGATTCTGGAGTATATCCGTGAAAAACAGCCCAATGCCCGTCTGATGCTGCATGAGACCTGGGCTTATGCTTCCGATAGCGTGCATCCTCGATTTGTGCGCTATAATCATAGCCAGAAGGAAATGTTTGAGCGTTTGTATAACGCCTATCACACCATGGCTGATCGCTATCATCTGCCTTTGATTCGCAGCGGCGAACTGGTGCAGGCTCTGCGTGCCACCGAAATGTTCGATGAGGATATCGGCCGCCATGCCATCTGCCGCGATGGTTTCCACATGGGTCTGATCTATGGTCGTTACGCTCTGGGCTGTCTGTGGGCCAAGATGCTGTGGGGCATTACTTTAAAAGACAATGCTTTCGTACCCTCTCAGCGCATCGCTGATCTGGAAGAATACTTCCCCCTGGGTGAAGTGGATATGGAAGCGATCCAGCTGATTAGAAATATGGTAGATGCCATGTAAAACGAAGTTAAAAAAGGTGTGACCTTTCACGGGGTCACACCTTTCTGTTTTATTGGAATCTGTTACCATCATATTATACATATTCCCGATTATTTGATCGTTTCATGAATAAATGCTTCGATCGCCGCCTTGGATCCCGGTACCACCATCGATCCAAGAGTTTCACCATTCTCATATAGAATTAATGTAGGAATTGACTCGATCTGTTCTTCCTCTGTCAGATATGGTTCGTCATCGATGTTTACCTTTGCAACCACCATTTCATCGCCATATTGCTCTGCAATTTTTTCGTACGCTGCTTCAATCTGTCTGCAATGACCACACCAAGGTGCCCAATAATCCACCAGGACTCTCTTTCCGTCTTTCATCATTTCTAAAAACTGTTCTCTATTTATATGAATCGCTGCCATTTTGGTTAGCTCCTTTTCTTTTTTTTCTTAAGTATACCTGTAATCAATCTTCTATTCTGTGATTTTGTCACCAAAGTGCGACTTCTTGCAAACTTTCTTTAAATCAATTGACATGCCGACATATTCTATTTACAATATCAAATATACATTTCTTTGATAGAGGTGAAATTAGCATGGAATTTTCCGAATATCTACCTTTTTGGAGTCAGCTGACTGCAGACCAGCAGAAACAGCTCTGTGAGGTAGTCGAATATAGAAAAGTTGCCAAAGGAACTCACATTCATGACAGCAGCAGCGAATGCCTAGGTCTTGTTATGGTGCGCAGCGGTCAGCTGCGGACCTATATTCTATCAGAAGACGGACGTGAAATCACCCTCAGCCGATTATTTGAATACGATGTAAGCCTGCTGAGTGCCTCCTGCGTTATGCCGGATCTGCAATTAAATGTGATGATTGAAGCCGAAAAGGATTCTGAGCTTTGGAGCATCCCTGCCTGCCTGTTTAAAAATTTGGCAGACGAGTCGCTGGCCGTTTCCAACTTTTCACGCAATCTGATCAGCAGCAATTTTTCTGAGCTCATGTGGCTCATGGAACAGATCATGTGGAAGAGCTTCGACAAACGTCTGGCCGGTTTCCTGCTGGAGGAAGCTTCCATTGAAGAAGACAGCAATTTAAAGATCACCCATGAAAAAATCGCCAACCATTTAGGTACCGCCCGGGAAGTTGTTACCCGCATGCTCCGCTATTTTCAAAATGAAGGCATGGTCAAATTGACGCGAGGTACCATTGAAATTGTTGACGATAAAAAAATGAGAACCCTGTGCAAATTATAAACAAAAATTCAGTATGTTAGCCGGCCGCCCAGCCGCCATCCACCACCAGTACATCACCATTAACATAGCTGGAATCATCACTGGCCAAAAATAGTGCTGCTGATGCAATCTGCATGGCCGATCCTGGCTCCGGCGCAGCTGCTAAAACATTCTTGACTCGTCCATATCCTGCCATGTTCGGCATTCCCATGGACTGGCTGATCTCTGTCATAATACCACCCGGAGCAATGGCGTTGCATCGGATTCCATTCGGAATATACATATATGCCGTATTCTTGGTTAAGGAGACCAGTGCCGCCTTTGAGGCATTATAAACTGCTCCTGCAACGGTTCGCAGCGCACCCAAAGATGCTACATTGATAATATTGCCGCCCTCACCTTGTTGTAAGAACACTTGAACTGCCTTACGCATTGCATACATAGGGCCGAATACATTGACACTGAACACCTGCTCGATCTTTTCATTGGTGACATCTCCGATCGGACTCATGTCATCCATAATACCTGCATTGTTGATCAAAATATCCAAACGACCAAATTCCTTAACCGCCAGGTCAATCGCTTCGGTTACGGTACTTTCTTTTGAAACGTCTCCGGTGAAAGGAATGATCTTTCCGGGTGCATCTTTCATAGATGCTGCCAGTTCCTCCAATCGTTCTGTGCGGCGTGCCACCGCAATTATATGAGCACCCTCTCGGGCAAAAAGTTCTGCTATAGCCTTTCCCATACCGGAGGAGGCTCCTGTGATCACCACAGATTTATCTTTTAACTTCATTCTAAGTTCCTCCTGATTCAGTTTATGGCTATAGTATACTTAAATATCCCGTTCCTTTCTGTGATTTTGTCACCATTTTGATTTTATAGTTCGAAGATGCTTACCTTATGATACAGATTTCCTGCCGTAGCGTTCGATGGCCAGTGCAGCTGCGCCAATGATGCCCACCTTATCCGGTGAAAAGCTGCTGCGGATTACGCCGTAGGGTACATTGCCCATAACGGAGTACTTCGTAAGTCCAGCTTTGACCCTGGTAAAGAGCTCATCATTCATGGCCATACCACCGCCCATTACGATCACCGCCGGATCGGTGTAACGCACCATGTTGGTAATGAGGATCACCAGAGCTTCCACCGCCTCATCCACAATACGGCTGCACATAGCATCGCCTTTAGCTGCCAACTCAAAAATATCCTTTCCCGACACCTTTTCCTGAGGATCCACCGGAATCTGCAGGGGGCAGTCGGGATATTCTTTTATTAAACTTCTGGCACGGCCATCGAAGCCAATGCCGGATACAGTATTTTCACAGCAGCCTTCTTTATCACAGATGCATTTAATATGATGATTGATGCCGATGGAGGTATGACCCACCTCACCTGACATATTATTGACACCGTGGATCACATGACGGTCTGCCACAAAACCCGCAGCCAAACCGGTGCCCACATTCAAATATATAAAATCATCGCAGTAGGTACCACAGCCCAGCATCAGTTCCGCTGTAGCTGCCGAATGCATATCGTTATCGATCACCGCCGGCAGGCCGGTCTTTTTCGTCAACAGCTCAGCCAAAGGAATCAATTCCTGATCCAAATGCCCCAGCGACCGCCAGATCCCCTTGCGGTGATCCACCTTACCCGTCATGCCCATACCGACTGCCGTCGGCTCTTGCGTAAAGCCCACAGTCGTCATATAGTCATCGAGGCTCTCCAAAATTTTGGTCACACCCTCCTGCTGATCCCTATAACCGCTTTTATATTGTTTACTGCGCAGGATCTCTCCTTTTTCCGAGACCTCCGCAATCATTAGCTTGGTGCCGCCCAGATCCAGTGCTAAATATGTGTTCATAGTCTGCCTCCCTATTGGTTCACCGCACTGCTCTCACGCATGGGTCTTAAAGTAGCTTTCCATTACGCTGTTGTCGTGGGGTGCAGGCAGATCCCGGCCTTCATCCAAAGCCAACTTATAGGTAAGGGTCTGACCCACTGCGGCAAACTGCAGGCAGCAGAAATTCTCGCCGCATAGTTCCAGCTGCAGATCTGTCTCTCCGGTTACCTCCGCTCCCACAGCCCAGCCGTTGGAAAAGACCTCTTGCATATACCGCGCCAAAGAAAGTGCCTTACGGCTATCGCGGCCGCCGTTGTTGAACACGATCACGCAGTGATTATGATTATAACCATAGTTGGCTCCGTGCAAGCCTTCCTCCAACTCCAGCCCCACCGATGTCATCTTCGGAGTCTCCCAGGCTTTCACTGCGGTTTCCAAAGCAACGCCATACTGCGCCGCCGAACCGGTAAACACCAAACACTGTGAACGCATCATCTGCCACTGACTCTTCGCCTGCATCCAGTTCAGCGTGGCCTGTGGAATGGGCGCGAGCATTTCCGGCAACCGCCGGGCTTCTTCACAATATGCTTCATAGTCCTGATCACTGACAGCACCCTTGCGGCGACCGATCTCCAAAGCCAGTAGCTGCAGAGTAAACACCGTGGTGCTGTAGCCAATGGTACGCATGGGATACTCCTCGTAGCCGCAGCCCATGTTCAAAAAGCTGGCTGCCGCCTTAGCCATGGGAGTTTCCTTGGATTCGCTGATGCACACATGGCGAAAGCCCTTTGCCTGTACCAGATCCATAGCCTCCTTGGTCAGCTTGGAGGTGCCGGTTTGAGAAATGAACACATACAGCGCATTGGGATCATAATGATAGGTGCTGTAACAAAACTCACTGGGAATCACCGCCTGCACCGGTACTCCTGCCACTTTGTTGGCAAAATAGGCAGCGGTCACGCTGGAGGTGCTGGAAGTACCAGAGCCAATCAGCACGATGCTGCTGAGCTTTTCCACGCCGTCCTCTCCCAAATAGTCAAACAGTTCCTTCTGCAGTTCATTTCTTTCTTCAAAAATTCTCTTTAGTAGAAGAGGAATCCTTTCAATACATTCCAATAACGATACTTGACATCTCATAGGTTCCGCTCTC
>JAZQUJ010000051.1:0-5477 GCA_045631245.1 Bianqueaceae bacterium | reverse complement strand
AGCGGTCTTAGGAAGACAAGACCTGATAACAACTCCTTGGCTCACAGAACGACATGGCTACGATCCGACTTGGCACCGCGAAGAAGATTCGTCCTTGACAGAAGAAGGATTCTGTCGAGGGCTTTTTATTTTTAAAAGTTTTGTGATTATTAAACTTGTGTCGCCCTGTACCTTCAAACAAAATCAATACGGAGGATTCGATCATGTTATTTAACGGAATCAATTTTGACACTTATTTTAAGAACTATCCTGATGAGAACGGCTACTTTGGAAAATACGGCGGTGCCTATATTTCCGATGAACTGAAGGTGGCCATGACGGAAATCACGGAGGCATACTTTACCATTTGCAAATCCAGAAAGTTTATCGATGAACTGCGCCGCATCCGCAGAGAGTTTCAGGGTCGTCCTACTCCGATTTCTCATCTGGAGCGACTGTCTAACAAATACGGCAATGTACAGCTGTATGCAAAGCGTGAAGATCTGAACCATACCGGTGCTCATAAGCTGAATCACTGTATGGGTGAGGCGCTGCTGGCGAAGTACATGGGTAAGAAGAAAGTGATTGCCGAGACTGGTGCCGGTCAGCATGGTGTGGCTATGGCAACTGCAGCTGCCTATTTCGGTATGGAATGTGATATCTACATGGGTTCTGTGGACATTAAAAAGCAGGCTCCCAACGTAGCCCGCATGAAGATCCTGGGTGCCAACGTGATTGAAGTAACCGAAGGTTTGGCTACTTTGAAAGAGGCTGCCGATGCTGCTTTTGCTGCCTATACTCAGGATTATAAAAACTGTATTTACTGTATTGGCTCTGTAATTGGTCCTCATCCCTTCCCCATGATGGTACGTGACTTCCAGAGTGTGGTTGGTATCGAAGCAAGAGAACAGTTTGTGAATATGACCGGTGAGCTGCCGGATGCCATTGTAGCCTGTGTAGGTGGTGGATCCAATTCGGCTGGTTTCTTTGCCGGATTTCTGAATGACCCGGTAGACATCTATGGTATCGAGCCTTTGGGCCGCGGTGCCAAACTGGGTGATCATGCTGCCAGCCTGCAGTACGGTACCGAAGGTATTATGCATGGTTTTAACAGTATTATGCTGAAGGACGAAAATGGAGATCCTGCACCGGTATATTCCGTTGCCAGTGGTTTGGACTATCCTTCCTCCGGTCCTGAACATGCGTTCCTGCATGATCTTGGCCGTGTGAAATATGATGTGATCAACGATGAAGAAACCATCGATGCGTTCTTCGAGCTTTCCAGAATGGAGGGTATTATTCCCGCTATCGAGAGTGCTCATGCAGTGGCCTACGGTATTAAGCTTGCCAAGACTCTGAAGAAGGGTTCAGTGCTGATCAACCTGTCAGGTCGCGGCGATAAGGATATGGATTATATTATTGAGAATTATGGTATCAGATAAGAAGATATAATATAAGCAGCGAGTCTGCTCCCTCAACTACAGTGGTATGTTTCGAGAGCGGACTCGCTGCTTGTTTATATTTGCTTTTCACCATAATTCTTTTTGGATTGTGGTAAAGGATCTGCTGAAAATGCCCAGCAGTGTTTTAAATTACAAGGTAAAGACAAAAATCGGCGGCAATGGCGGCTAGTACACAAAGCATTACGGGGCATTTTTTCCAGGCGAGCAGTCCGGCCACGGCGGCACCGACAATACCGATCACAGGATTTGCGTCCACCGTGAACACTCCGGGAAAAATGAGGGCTGCCATGGCGGTATACGGGATCAATTTAAGAAACTTTTCCATTTTTGCGCGAAAGCGCATTTTTTCAATGAAAACAGCGGGCAGAGCACGGGGAATATAGGTGACGGTCATCATGCCAAACAGCAGGATCAGAACCTTAGTTGTGTCCATGGGCGGCGTCCTCCTTTAGATCGTTGTCCGGATCCACGAAGAATACACCGATAAAGGCACAGAGCAGAGTGGAGGCAATGAGAGCCCAGCTGGAGGGGATCACCAGAGAGAGCAGGGTGTTTACAATGGCGGTGAGCACAACCAAAGCGCAGAGACGCAGGTTACCCGGAAGTGCCGGAAACAGGAGGCCGATGAACATGGCGTAGAGACCGATGCCTAAGCTGGCTGATACGATGGTAGGTAAGAGATCGGAGGCGATGGCTCCGATGAAGGTACCCAAGATCCAGGAGGAATAGGCTGCGATTACCAAGCCTGCGAAGAAAAATACAGTGCAATTTTCTTTTTTGGAAGTGGTGAACACGGCAAAGGTTTCATCGGTAACGCCGAAGGCGGTGAGAAGGCGGGCCAGGGGGTGAGTATGTTCCATTCGTTGATATACACAGGTACTCATAATGATGTGGCGCAGATTCAAAATGAAGGTGGTTACGATAATGGCCAGGATCCCGGCGCCTTGAGCGGTCATGCCGGCGGCCATCATTTGACTGGCACCGGCAAAAACGGTAATGGACATTCCGGTGGTTTGAAGGACGGTGAATCCGGCCTGACGGGCCATGATGGCAAAAGCGATGCCGATGGGAATAAAACCGATGATGATGGAAATGCCGGCATGAAGACCGGCGAGAAATTGTTGTTTTTTACTTTGCATGAAAGTTCCTTTTCTGCCGTCGATCGGGTTGTAGGAAAATAAATCGACAAGTCTAATATTGGATTTATCATAAAACTTGTTTTAATGAATGTCAATGTACAATGCAATGATCTTGATGTTCGTCAGAAGTTGCATCAAAACGGATTTGATGATAAAATAAGTCAATGAATTTCTAATGCTGATATAAATCGTTAAGGAGAAAATTTATGATCAAGGGAATTGTATTTGATTTAGACCATACATTATTTGACCGCTATGGTACGCTGCGGGCCGTGCTGCCGCATATGTATCAGGGACTTCGCCATTGGATTAATGAAGCGGTTAGCTGTGAAGAGTTTGTGGAAGAAGTGGTGGAGGGCGATAAGCAGTGGATCCACGTGGGCTGGAAGGCGATTATAGAGACTTTAATTTTGAAAGGTGTATTTAAGCCTGAGACTGATGTGAAGGCCGTGATCCGCTTTTTGGTGGCGGAGTGCTGGCCCATTGCAGCGGTGGAGTTCCCCTTTACCAAGCCCATGCTGACGCAGATGCGAGAAGAAGGGTATAAGCTTGGTATCATCACCAACGGACCTCACCTGAATCAAAATTTGAAGTTAGATATGTTGGGACTCAAACCCTATGTGGACGAAATCGTGATTTCCGGAGATCTTCCTGCCGGTAAGCCAGAACGTCTGCCCTTTGATGTGATGAGCGAACGACTGGGAATCCCGGCGGGCGAACTTTTGTATGTGGGAGATAATCCGTTAAATGATGTGTTTGCTTCCCGCAATGCAGGCTATATTCCCGTTTGGGTTGCAACCACCGGCACCTGGATCTTCGGTGATTTAAAGCGCGCGGAATACGAAATTGAAACCATCGCCGAAATACCCCAACTGGTGCACAAAATTAATGAAGTAAAATAAAAATATTGTTGTTGTCGGGAGAAAATGAAAGTCGATAGAGAAAAATGACAAAATAAAGGAAAAATTTAAAAACCACAACTCAGAGCGCTTAGCGAGCAGCGTCAGCGATGAGTTGTGGTTTTTGAATTGATTTTGCCTTATTTTATCTGCATGCTACTGCATCCACATAGAATGCATCCATTTCTTCCTTGGTAGCAAAGTTGGCAACGTACATCTGGTTACCCATTGCACCGGACAGAGCCTCGGGAATACGATCGACCATCTTCAGGCAGTGACCGTATTTAGCCATCATTTCATCGTGGTTCATGATGAAGTTCTTGCCATCACGACGGCCGACGAAGGCACAGAAATTGTGCTCACCAACGGGAGCCATGGAGCTGCCGTAAGCGATCATGTCAGCCCAGATCTTATAAACGTTGGTGGAGTGAGCGAAGTTGATCATGTCGGGAGTGAAACCGCCACAGGGACGCATGTTAACTTCCAGAGCGATCACATCGCCATTCTTGCCCAGACCCTCATGATCCTTGGTCAAACGGAAGAACTCAAAGTGTACGAAACGGCTCTTAACGCCAAAACTCTTAACGGTGGCGCGGCCGGCTTTGCGGGTATCCTCGGGCAGGTCTTTTACAATGTAGTAAATGCTGTTGTCGTTGTCGTTTACGATGTCCATTACAGAGTTGGGGGTTACATTACCGGTTTCGAAGATGGGCTCACCATTGTCATCGATGATGGCATCGTAGGAGTTTACTTCTGCGGTAACGAACTCTTCCATAATGTAGGGAACGTTAGCGGGCATGGTGTTGATGAAGTTTACCAGATCTTCATCGCATTTCAGCTTGTATGTAGCAGCAGCACCTACACCGTTGTCGGGCTTAACAACTACAGGATAGCCAACTTCTTCGATGAACTTACGGCTGCCTTCCAGGCTTTCTACCAGATAGTAGCGAGCAACCGGAATTCCTACTTTGCTGTAATATTCTTTCATTTTGGATTTGTATTTGATGCGGGGCATATCTTCATTTTTGAAGCCGCTGCAGATGTTGAAGTCGGTACGCAGACGAGCATCCTGCTCCAGCCAGTATTCGTTATTGGACTCCAACCAGTCGATGCGGCCATACTTGAAGGTGAAGAAGGCTACGGCGCGGTATACTTCATCATAGTTCTCCAGGCTGCCTACTTTATAATATTCATTCAGGCTTTCTTTCAGTTCGGGCTTCAATTCGTCGTAGGGCTGTTCGCCGATACCCAGTACGTTCATACCATTGTTTTTCAACTCGCGGCAGAACATCCAGTAGTTGGTGGGAAAGTTGGGGGACATGAAAATAATGTTTTTCATTTTGTTTTGATCTCTTTTCTTTTTTGTTTTATTTTATTTTATTACTGAACGACAGAAAGACTTACGCTCGCAGAGCGAGGTTTTATTCGCCTAACAATTTGGGCAGGAAGTAAGGAACCTGCTTATGCCACCAGGGCCAGTCATGGTTTACATCGTAACCCCAAAGGTCTACCCAGGTGTTGATTCCTTTTTCGGCAAAAATTTCTTTCAAACGAACGGTGGTGTCCACCTGTTCCCAGGCGCCCTGACCTACACAGATCACACCGCTGTTGCGGTTATATTTTTCAATATAGGGATGATCAGCAGGCATGTTAGCTAAATAGTGTACAGGAGAGTTCTCATATACCAGTTCGTCCATATAACCGCCAAAACCGTATTCAGAGGTGTAGATGCCGCTAAGCGCCATCAGGCTGGTGAACTTATCGGGGAAGCGGAAGTACAGGTTAACGGCATGGCTGGCACCCAGGCTGCAGCCGAAGGCCATGACACCGGGCACCTGATCCCAGTTATTGCGATCCATAGCGATGCTCTGGATCATGGGTACGATCTCGTCGGTAATATAGCGCACCCAGGCCTCATGGCGGCGAATTCTGTCATAAGCATTGCCATAAGTATCGGACCAGGTCTCTTTATCGATGGTATCGATGGCGATCACCAT
>JAZQUJ010000050.1:0-31756 GCA_045631245.1 Bianqueaceae bacterium | reverse complement strand
CGAATGGAGTTTCCCATTCTTCGAATTCCCAGTTTTCAAGCACTCTCACCGTATGCTCTTTTACATCTAACCAGGAGAAGTTCTTTACAAAGTTCAGTAAGTCCTCTGCAAGAGGAGTGCTCTTGTCAACTTTTTGAAGTTCAATATCTTCCATTTTCCTACCTCTCGTGTTTATCAAATTCCTGTTTCTCGAACTGATTATACCATATGCATAATAGAATTTCTAGCCGAAAGAAAAGGACGCTACCTAAGTAACGTCCTCTGAATTAAAATCTATTCGATATATTGGAATTTACAAAGCCTTTTCACCAGATACTTTGATTACCTGTCCCGTAATCATTCTTGCCTGTGCACTTGCCAAGAACAAAATCGTTTCGGCAATATCTTCTGGTTGAATCAGTTTTCCCATATCTATATTTTCTTTGGACTCTTCTCTTTTTCTATTCTTTTCATTTTTACACTTCGCCAAATCATTCTAAAAAGCATTCGTCACCAGAATATGAATACCCATTCCCGGAAGCTCCTGTAATTCTCCTGTGTAAACCTTCCGCGGCTTTACAAAGGGAGTATAAAGAACAGCCTCCTGTTGATATCTTTCATCGAACTCCCATTTATAAATTACTGCATGTTTATCACAATTTGTAATAACAACAGCCAGTCGGTCTCCCTCCGTACTCCGGTGCGTACGGTATTGTAGACTATCATTTGGCCCTGCTAAGCTACTTTCGGTTCCGCCCGGCACCATCACCTCACCACCGAGAACTCTCTCTTCGCGTTTTACATTTTGCTGCTGACTATTTATCTGATATACAACCGCAAACAGATCATCACCATATTCACCCAGAAAAATAATATCCTTTAATTCATCACGAATACGTTCCACTTCTTTAATGTATTCTGACATTTTTCGATATAACGGATGATCCATACTACCTTGATAACTAAAAGGTTCCATACAGATCACTGCCCCAGTCATCACTGCAGAATTAATCAACCCAAAATCCAACGGATTACTTACATGCTGGCAGGCTGTCCATTCTGGGAACACATAACGCAATGGTGATATCGTATACGCCGCTACATTTCTATATCCTATATCAAAATAGGGCAGCAATCTATCCTGACAAAATTCAGAAGCCATCCTGAATTCAGGATTGATTTCACGACATTTTTCCCACAGTCTACCAATTGCCTGTACCATTCCTTCGCACATGGCCACATCCGGCTTTTTCATGTTCAACGGGTTAAAATCAAGAATGGAACCCACGCATACCTTATCGATTTGAAAACCATCGGCCCCATCCTTAACCAGTTCCAAGAAATACTTCTCCAGGATCTCCTCTGTCTGGGGAATAATCGACGCCAAATGATGCCGTCTGACACCGTACTGTTTTCTGGCCAACAACGTACTCTCTCCCCAAGCCATCCAGTTCGGCGTATATCCGTAGGTGTCCTGATGCGTATATTTATATAGCTCCTCTTTGTACCACTGGGTACAACTGTCAAACACATTGTAATTTACAAAGGTCAGATTCTTTGCTCCCCGTTCATGCAGAGACTTTAATAATTCACGGTAACCTTCCCTTCCCCCGAGTTTTTCCTCCGGTTCATAGACAGGATAATCCCTTTCAAGCCCCCCCTTATCCCAACCGATCAGCTCATGACAATTCACACCATATTTTTCCGCATCCTTGCACCATGCGTCATAACCTTTATAATCTACGACAATCTTATCCTCTGGCTGGTAGATGATAGAAGTAAACCAGGTGGATTTTTTCCGCAGCCAACTATCCTTTTTTTCAAAAGGAAATTGCTCCATAAACCAATTTCGATAATATTTCGAACCATAATGCCAGTCACCCTCATGTACTCGCAGGATAAACTCACCATCTTGCATGGATTCCCCATTTTTCAAGAACGGATATCGTACATGAGAAAATACAAGCCCTGACGGTTCACCACAGGCCTCCTCCGGCGAAAACATGCTATGTCCCTGAATTCCCGTAATATTCGGATACAAATAAGTATGCCAAGTACAAAAACGCATGGTCTTATCATGATAACCCAAATACAACCCGGTATCTGTCTCTTGATCATAAATATCCCACCATGGCATTACCATTTCTGGATAACTGACCGAATACTCTGCTGCCTCAGCCCCCAAACTCATGACTCCCGGATAATCCTTTACCAAGTTTTTATCGTGCCTGCAACACTGATAATAACCGGGTACCGCCAGACCTGCTTTCTGCTTTTCATCAAACTGTGTGATACCGCCAATTCTTGGAAACCAAAACTCCGCAATCTCACTGTCACTGTGATTCGAAATGGAGGATTTAAATATCAGCGCGTCCTCGGCAAGGGTAATGATGTATGTCAGCCTGATATCCAGTTCACCCCTAGGAGATCGCATGCCATTTTGAGATACTTTCACTGTATTTCCATCCTGGCTGATCTCCGCCTGCTTCTGCTCTGAACTTTCAATATAATTGCACTGGTATCCCTCCACCGGAGCCAAAATCCGATATGCAGTTGCAAGCCGATTCTCTCCGATCCATTCACATCCATTCTTTTTAACGACTAAAGATAGGATTGCTCCGTCTTTTTTGCTTATGCTAACCCGGAAATAATTATTTTCTAGAATTATCATTTTTCAATTTCCTTTTGCTTAAAAAATTCATACCAAAAACGATTCGGCCTAGTTCTGTTTATCTGTTCGCTCTATTGGCATGATCTTATTTGTTTTCCAAACTTTCTTTTCTCCATTCCTCTCTCGTTATTGCTAAAACCTTTGTGATTTCGTTCATATCATCCCGAAACTCAGCCACTTCTTTACATCCGTAAGAAATTGCAGTTTTATATGAGGGCTCATTTGTGTGTTTCATATATGAATAAACAACATTAAACGATGTGTTATTAAATGCCCAATCCCGAACCGCAATTGCCGCTTCTTTGGCATATCCGTTTCTTTGCATATCACACCTTATATGGTAACCAATTTCAGGTTTTATTTCATCATTGATAAGCTGCATTGTCAAACCACAATCACCTATCATCTCCCCCGTCGCTTTCAAACATACAGCCCATAAGCCAAAACCAAATACCCGATATCTTTCGATATTACGCAAAATCCAGTTCTTTACCCGATTTTCATCAAATACATAAGGATAATGCTGCATTATAATAGGATCTGCTAACACCTTATAGAGTGCGGAAAAATCCTCTTCTATCATTTCTCGTAAAAATAATCGTTCTGTTTCAATCATTTATTACACCTTTAATTTCAAATTTACAAATTATTATCCACTTTCATTCGAGATCCATACTCGAAATAAAATGATGGATAACAATTTTGACTCCTTTGTCAAATTCCTGTTTCTCGAACTAATTATATCATATGCTTAATAGAATTTCTAGCCGAAAGAAAAGGGACGCTACCTAAGTAACGTCCTTTGAATTAGAATCTATTCGATATATTGGAATTGCATATTTTCTTGTTCGACAACTTATAAAATCATTCTTTTCTAGAAAAACGAAATATAGTATCCTCTGGCAAATACTCAACCTGTAACATTCACCCAGAAGCACTCGCCCTATCCTTCCATATTTCTTCAAACAAATTCATATACATGCTTCTTTACGTCTATGACCTGATATAATCTCATAACCATTCCCATTTGGATTGCTTCTTACAATCAATGGTACTATGTACACCGTTTGTGCGGAATAGCTACACTGTTACACTGGAATTAAACTATACAATCAACAAATTTCACTCAATAATCGCTCCATTTTTCACAAGTCGGTCTTGCAGCAACTTGATATCCACCTCGCGCGGCTGAACCCCCTTCTCCACACAAATGGCAGCGGCTTCCCCCGCGGCCTGTCCCATAGCAAAGGCTTGAGGCATAACACGAATTGAAGACATGGCATCCCGGCTGCCACTGACGCATCTTCCTGCTACCAATAATCCATCTACTTTCTGAGGAACCAAAATTCTATAAGGGATCTGGAAACAATTTGCAACAATTGGTCTGGTATCGATACCGGCTCGTGACCCGGAAGTAGGATGCAGATCCAGCAGGAAACTTCCCATGGCGATGGAATCATCAAATTTCTTGGGAGGTTCGCAAAGGTCTTCCGCTTCCAGAGTATATACTCCCTCAATGCGACGCGATTCACGAATCCCCACAACAGGCGCAATTTGCTTCAATTTGGCATCTTCCAATCCGGGGAGAGAGTGAATAAAATCCATCAGGAAGAAAACCTGCTCTAACCCCTGCTTATAAGCCTCAGCGTATTCTTCAGGAACTGTATTGTTCAGTTTCTGAATACGGGAACAGTTCATATTCCACTCGCCCGGTTCCAACAGTTTGTGCAGACCAATTTTATTTCTGGGAACAATATACTTTTCTCCCATTTCACGCATAGCCTGCTCAACCTGAGGCTGAAACAACATACCTTTTTGCTCTGGATTGTCTTGCGCATATTGATGAATAGCAGCATCATCCACATTATAAATGGAAAATCCCATTGTCATTGGCTGAACATCATATCCGGAATCTTCTTTGCACTCCTCTTTGATCGTGCCTGCCTTATAACTTACGATCGCATCTCCGGTACAGTCAATGACGATTTTCGCATCATAACGTCGCAGATCATTTCCATCAAATACGATAACCCCTGCAACCCTTTCTTCTTCACGAACAATATCCACAATATTCGTATTAATCAAATATTCCGCTCCGGATTCTTCCAGCATTTGAAGCATCACCAGCTGAATATAATCGGATCGAAAAGGGGTAACGTTATTATGTCTGCGATGATAGCCTTCGTAATAGCTGCCATAAGGAGAACCATCTCCTGTTTTAGATGGATGAATCGCAGCCTGATTTTCTTCACATCGTTTGATCAATTCATCAAACAAACCTTTGACGATCTGGCGTTCTCCTCTGCCATCATAACATGTCATAAATGGATTCACCATGCCTGCAGTTGCCATGCCACCAATCATATGGTTTCGTTCGATCAGGATCGTTTTTACACCTGCTCGCGCACTGGCAATAGCCGCTAACACACCTGCACAGCCACCTCCGCATACTACGACATCGTAGGAATAAGCTTTCTTTATGGTTCCAACATATTCATTTTTCATTTTGATTCATCCTCCATTTTTCTATTGTTGTTAAAGCTATTTTTTAATACACATCGTTAAAAATCTGTAGTTTATAACGGGTAATCATCCTATCGGAATGATATCCCGTTCCCCATCCTTTTCCGAAAAATTGTTTATCTGATATAGAGAATATCGTATTTTTATTTGATTATCTACGTTTTTCTTGTCCGATCATTTCGATTTCTTGCAATCTCTCATTTTTTTGCTATAATTAAACTGAGGTGAATATTTATGTTTCTTTTAAATAAAAACAATTTTTCTTTAACCACTGTGCAGAAGGGACCTCATTCTCCTTCTGCTCCCAAGAGTAGTCACGCTGATTTTCGAGTATGCCTTGTATTGGATGGAAGCGCCGTTTGGGAAATCGATGATCGCAGTTATGAAATCTCTTCCGGTGATATTGTTTTGTTGAACTTTCGGCAGAAGCGTCATTTTACAACTTTCGGAGGGCAAGGTTTTCGTCTTTGCGCGCTTTGTTTTAGTCGAGCTGTATTTTCCAATTTGCATCACTTTTGCTTTTTTCTAGAATGTGTAAAGAACCGGAGACATGTAATCAAAAAATCTCCTACTTCAAATATACTATTGGAAATATACAAGGAAATGCAGGAAAATCATCCCCTTCGCTACGAACTAGCATCTGCCAAGTTCACTGAGTTCTTTATTAAACTTGAAAAAGAACTCAATTACTTTTTTCAAACCCCTACCGGTACAGACCGTGAAATGCTGGAAATACTGGACTACATCGATACCCACATTACATCCGACATCAGCCTTAGTCAACTTGCATCTAAAACCGGTCTGACTGAAAGCTCCTTTTCCAGACGTTTTTCACGCCTAAATGGTATATCCTTTAAACAATATGTGATCTCACAAAAAATCGCCCGAGCAATCATGCTTTTACAAACTACCAACATGAAAATGGTGGACTTAGCCTTGGAATGCGGTTTTGATAGCATCAGCGGATTTTATGATGCTTTCAAAAAGCAAACCGGTACTACTCCAAGTCAATTTTCTGAATTTGAGATCTAATCCAAAAAGGCTTTTTTTACCGCCCTTTCTCCTATAAATAACAAGATGGTGCTCCAATTTCATTTTGGAACACCATCTTATTTATTTGAAAATATACAATTTTATGTTCTTTTTAAAGATGATAATGATTTAGTAATACAAAGATCTTTAATATCAAAATGTATTCTTTGAAACGATACAGATAACTATTTACAGCACTTAAAATGCCATAGTCTGAAAATATTTGTACGGTTTGAATCTCGTCCAAGTACTTTACCACATTCATGTTTAGGCTTTCATATATCTTGTATTTCTCCCTTGCTCACTCTTCTTAATCTTACCGCCTTTGAACATGGCATACAACACAGTTTCAACTGTCGTTAGGCTTACATCCGGGAGAATCGAACATATCTCACTTTTTGATATAGGAATAATACTGTTAAGCACAGTCGCTTCTATTCTTGCCTGTTTCGTAATTTTGCCACCATTAACCACTGCAAAACGTTTATCAAGCTCTTAATAGCACATATATAGCGTGGATAAAAAGTTTTCCATAAAAGAAAATATGAATTCTGATTTTCGTGCCCGCCATCAGATGATCTTTTGAGTGCATCATAATATAACGGCTTATGATTTAGCGGTGCACTTTGTTGATTTACAATTGGCTCGCTGGCGGATCCACTGATAGTACTGGCACTGCTTGACTTTAAGAGTTTCTCACATCTTTCTCACGGCATACAGTGCACTGTTTACGAAGATCACTTCGCATTTCATTCGCGTGGTTGCATCAATAATTTGAACCTCCAGATCTCCGTTTTCTTTTTTCTGGAAATTTTTTAAATCATTTACTTTCATCTTACCGCCTCTCATCTAGTAAATTTAGATACAAAAAAACCACCTGTTCTTTGCTCTTTTGATAGCAAGACAAGTGGTCTCTAAGTTATTGACTCTGTTTATTTAGATTTTGATATAATGAATTATTAACGATATACTTTTGTATTCCCTAATTACAGTTCAAGCATTACTGACACATTTATGCCATGTAAAACCTCTTTTTTACGGCTTAAATCTGATTGAACCTCAAAAGTGCAATGCCTTGCAAAGTGCTTAAAACAAAGGATTTCTAAGCATTTACCTTTTGTAGCAACGCCACGCACTCGACGTGTCCGGTATTTGGGAACATGTCCACCGGCTGAACCTTTTTCAGCTCATACTGCCCCTGGTGACACAGAATATCCAAATCACGAGCCAAAGTAGCAGGATCACAAGAAACATACACGATCTTCTCGGGAGCCATATCTATAAAGGTACGCAGCAACACCTCTTCGCAGCCGGCCCGGGGCGGATCCACTACCATTACGTCAGCGCGAATTCCCTGCTCTTTATATAGGGAAGGAATCACTTCTTCAGCCTTTCCCACGTAGAACTCTGCATTGTCCATATTATTCAGCTGGGCATTGACCTTGGCATCCTCAATGGCGGCAGGAACGATCTCAACACCGTACACCTTTTTAGCCTTTTGCGCCAAAAACAATGAAATCGTACCAATACCGCAATAGGCATCCCATACCACCTCATCACCGGAAAGGTCTGCCATTTCCAGAGCCTGACCATACAACACGGCAGTCTGCACTGGATTCACCTGATAAAACGAAGCCGGTGAAATATGAAAACGAAGATCTCCGATCTTATCCTCAATATAAGGTGTACCATATACCAAACGGGTTTCCCGCCCTAATATCACGTTACTTTTTTCTGTGTTAATGTTAATGGAAAAACTATCTACCTCAAGATCCTTCATCAACTCTATCCAAAGTCCACCCTGGGGCAGCTTCTTGCCATTGATCACCACACATACCGACACCTGTCCGGAAAAATAGCCATCTCGAATCAAAACATGACGAACTAGACCTTCATGCTTTTCCTCATCGTACACCGATACCTTTTGTTTCTGCATAAATTCTACGATTTTCTTGATCAAAGAATTTGCTTTTTTGGACTGGATCTTGCAATCCATCACCGGCAATAGACGATGGCTGCGAGGTGCATAAAACCCGGCCTGCACCTGACCATCCACCATTTGAATGGGGAACTGAGCCTTGTTTCGATAGTTCAGCCAATTCTCATCAGCCATGCCCAATGTATTCTCGGCTAATACCTTCGCAATCTCTTCCGCAGAAAAATGACCGATTCGTTCTAAAACCTGGCGAACTTTCTCTCGCTTAAATCGAAGCTGTCCATCATAGGAAAAATGACAAAGCTGACAGCCGCCACACTTTCCGGCCAAATAGCAGACCGGCTCCACACGATCCTTGGAAGGCTCCATTACCTTCATCAATTTACCAAAGGCAAAGTTTTTGCGTACCTGTACAATGCGGACCCATACCACTTCCGTGGGTAACGCCCCTTCCACAAAGACTGTAAATCCTTCGTAGCGTCCTATACCTTCGCCCTTACTTCCTAAATCATCGATCGTCAACAGAATCTCTTGATTTTTTTCCACAGGAGCTGCAACAAGCACCCGTTTACCTTGTTTTTTCATCGTTTATCCTCATCCGGTTTGTAGAACATACGTCCCAAGATTCTATGATATGCTGTCCAGCTGCCCTCACCTTTGTCGGTTTCAATCGCATCTTCCACCTGTTTCAGCTTCGAATCACTCAAATCTGCTAAGTGCAAAATCATTGCTTCCAAAGTAGACGGTACCTTCGGAGAACCAAATTCCAATTCGCCATGATGAGACAATATCATATGCTCAAGCTGCATCAAAATCGAAGGATCCAGCTCGCCAATCATGGTGCCCTTTTCATGTACCATCATATATCCAATCGGAATGTGTCCTAAAAACTGCCCTTCGTCGCTGTATTCATTCAGCGGCAGGGGTTCAATTTCACGCAGTTTACCAATATCATGCAGCAATGCTCCGGCAATCAAAAGATCCGGATTCGCACCCCGATACAAAGTTCCCAAATGAGCTGCAATGGAAGTAACCGAAGCCGTATGCTCCAAAAGTCCGCCCAAATAATTGTGATGCACACTTTTAGCCGCTGGATGCTTCTTCAACTGTTCCACCATAGCAGGATCGTCCATATAAAAACTTTCTACAAGTCGGCGCAATCCCATATCGCGAATCTGCTGCATAAATCCTAACACCCGTTGATACAGCACATCTGCCGGTTCTCGGCTGGTTCGAAAATAATCTCCCACCTCATATTCAAACTCTTCACTACGGCGGATTCTGGTAATACTCATCTGGGGCACTCCCTGATAATTTCCCACAACACCATCCACCTTGATCACGTCACCCTTTTCAAATGGCCCGATCTGCTGGTTGATCTCCCAAACCATGCCGGTAATAGAACCGGTACGATCTTCCAATATCAGCTTATAATAATTCTTTCCATTGCGCGCCATCATCATTTGTTTATCTTTACACATATAGTGGCTGATCACGTGCTGTCCATCTTTGAAAGATTCAATATACTCCATATTACCCCTCCTTAAATTACATATCAGAGTTGAAAAGGGACTCGCATAAGTCCCTTTTGCCGCCTCGCGGCAGAAACCGCTCATGTATTATTTTCTGCCGGTGGTGTTCTTTTCCGCAATGGTAAGCGTCTTGGTGACGATCTGCGGATCCCCCTCCTGATAACCGCGCAGAATTTCAAGTTCAACTGTTTCTCCGATCCCTGCATCGGCAATGGCAGAAGTCAGATCGCTGAATGTCTCGATCGGCTCGCCGTCCATACTGATAATTACGTCGTAGGGCTGCAGACCGGCTTTCAAAGCAGGACCCTCTTCCATAACCGAAATAACGATCACACCGGACAGGATCTGATATTGCTGAGCAAACTCGGCGTAATTAGCCACCTCGATACCGGTAATACCGATATAAGGACGCACCACCTTGCCTTCGTTGATCAGCTGTTCCAAAATGGGTTTCGCTGAGTCAATGGGAATAGCAAAGCCCATACCTTCCACTTCAGTGGAAGAAATTTTTGCATTATTAATACCGATCACTTCACCGCGGCCGTTTACTAATGCACCGCCGGAATTACCGGGATTGATCGCAGCATCGGTCTGCATAAGAGTCAGCGTCTGGGAAGTCTGTGTTTCTTCATCTACAAAGGATACGCTGCGCTCCAAACCGCTGATGGTTCCAGCGGTAACAGAGTTACCAAAACTTTTATCCACAGGGCTGCCAATGGCGATTGCCAGGTCTCCCAGTCGCATATCATCGCTGCTTCCCAAAGTAGCGATCTTCATTTCAGCTCGTACTTCTTCCGGTACTTCCGACTTCTTGATGTAGATCACTGCTAAATCGGTATCGGAATCGGCACCCTGATAATAAGCCTGAATCGTGGCAGAATTATCAGAACCCGCGATAATGCTTACATCCGAAGCGGAATCGATCACATGGAAATTGGTGGCGATGTAGATTTTATCGTCTTCCTCACCAATAATAATACCGGAGCCTAAGGATTCACCTGTATATTGCATAAAATAACTATCATAGTCAGTAGATACAATAATAGTAACTACGGACTGACCCACGTCTTCTGCAATATCGGAAACCGAACCATAGCTGGAATTCTGTACAGAATCCAGATAACCCATGTTTTCTTCTGTTGTGCTGGCCTGAGGCAATACAAAGTCGCCGCCTTTGTTATCTGACAAAACAGAACTCAGCCAAGTACCGGCAGCTACGGAAATGATCAAAGTAATGGCACAGATCAGTGCAACTGCCACTTTCCAACCATTTTGCTTTTTGGGCTTTTGGGGCTTCTGCGGAGGCATCTGATTCATCTGTGATGCCGGAGGCTGCGGAGGCACCGGCGGCATACCGTATCCCTGTCGCGGCTGTGCCCAGTTTTGCTGCGGTTGATTATAATAGTTCTGCTGCGGCACATAATTCTGTTGCGGAGCAAAGCTCGATGATTGACCAAAAGTAGGCTGTCCCTGCTGATAGCTCGGTTGACTGGGGCCAGCATTAGGCTGCGACGCCCCTTGATTGAATTGCTGCATCGGCACATGATTCGTATGAATCATTGCCTGCACCGGCGGTTGTTGTTGCTGCTGAACCCCCGGCTGAATCTGCTCTGGCTGATTCAAATTTTGATTTTGTTCTTCCATTAAAAGTATTTCCTTTACTTCTTTTCAACTAAATTAAACCGATACGCCAATGGCAAGGTAAAGGCAAATTTTGTACCTTCTCCAAGCTTACTGCGCACAGTGATTTCTTCATGATGATTTAAAATGATCTGCTTTACTATGGCAAGGCCAAGTCCTGTTCCTTGTTTATTCTTACCGCGTGATTTATCATCGCCTTTGTGAAAACGGTCAAATACATAAGGAAGAGCCTCTTCACTAATGCCGCTTCCACTGTCTGCCACAACAATATAAGCTTTACGACCAACCACACTGGTCTCCACACTGATGGAATCACCTTCTTCAGTGAACTTAAGAGCATTATCCAGCAGGTTGTAGATCACACGTTGAATCAAGTCCAGATCTGCATTCACAAAAAGCTTTTCCTGAATAAACTGAAAATCAATATTGATCTTTTTTTCTTCGATCCGCTGTTCTAAACTGAGTGCCAGCTTAACGATCATTTCATTAATATCAAAACGAACCGGATGCAGTTCGATCTGACCATTTTCCATTTTACTCAGATCCAACACGTTGTTGGTCATCTTCGTCAAACGATTCGCTTCATCTAGTACAATGGAAAGATACTTCGCATACAATTCCTCCGGAATCGTACCATCTAACATAGCTTCCACATACCCCTTGATCGAAGTAAGGGGCGAACGAAAATCGTGAGAAATATTCGCCAGAAAATCACTTTGCAGGGTATCCACTTCCTGCAATTCCTTTGCCATTTTATTAAAAGAGGCTGCCAGCTGACCTATTTCATCTCGAGAAGTGATATAAATCTCTTGGGAAAAATCACCCTTCGTAATGGCCTCCGCTGCTTCTTTCATTTGGCGTACCGGCAAGACAATATTATTGCTAGTCAAAAACGACATAAGAGTCGCCACCAATGCCACTAGAATCAGTGTAATAAACACCATTCGGAATATTCCCTGAGTCGTCATGGATATATCATCCATGGCGATATGCAAAAACACGGCCCCATTATTGAGTAACGTTGTTTCGGCCAAATGACTGCCGATCTGCATATTCACAGTATCCATATACGTCTGCTGATATCCCAGCGAAATCGTCTGTCCACGAAAGGCCGTAGGGAAGTTGTTAATCTTATACCCCAGATCTTTTCCATCTACTACCTGTTTGACCAGTGCTTTTTCTACGTCTGTCAAAGAATTAAAATCCAGATTCCGAACGCCGTTCGTTGTTCCTCCATACTCATGCAGACGCACCGAATTTTCATTGATCGGTGTACAGATCCAAATATTGATTTCCTGGGCTCTGGCTACAGCCTCCAGCACATTTTCAGCTTCCGGATTATCGCGAAATACACTTTCTTCTAATACTTCCGCAATTATGCCTCGTGTTTTTTCAAGATCATTCTTTTTCTCTGACAATAAGTAATTGTTAATAATGCTAGGCAAAAAATATGCGATCAAAAACATAACAAACATCAAAACCAGTACATAACCACCCAGCATTTTGACACGCAGCGATAAAAAAGATTTTTCCTTTTTATCTGCAAAATCATTTGACTTCAAATTTGTAGCCTACTCCCCAAACCGTTTTAATGTTCCATTTCGGATGATCTTCATCGTTACCCAGCTTTTCACGGATACGCTTAATGTGCACATCCACCGTTCTGGTATCTCCATAATACTCATATCCCCAGATCTGATTCAACAGCTGCTCTCGGGTAAACACCTGATTGGGATGTGATGCCAAGTAAAACAGAAGTTCAAGCTCCTTGGGAGGCATCTCCACATTCTCGTCCATATATGCCACAGAATAGTTGGACAAGTTGATCATCAGGTTCTCAAAATTGATCTTCTTGGCATTGTTTTCCTTCGCATCCAAACGACGAAGCACCGCTTTAACCCTTGCAACAAGCTCCTTTGTATCAAAGGGTTTTACCATATAATCATCGGCTCCCAGCTCCAGGCCCAAAACCTTATCAAAGGTCTCACCCTTAGCCGTCAACATAATGATAGGAGTGGAGTTATTTTTGCGCACCTCGCGGCACACTTCATAACCATCCATCTCCGGCATCATAATATCCAAAATGATCAAATCCGGATCAAAAATCGGAACCATACGAAGTGCTTCGCGTCCATCAGCTGCACGTTTGGTCTCGTATCCCTCTTTCGTAAGATACAAAGAAATCAGTTCAGCAATATTCACATCATCATCTGCAATCAGAATTCTCTGTTTTCCGTTCATTTGACACCATCCTTTCCCATTTGCATTTAAATTTCATCTAAATAAATTTTATTTTCTCTTTTTGATTTCAACCACGGTTACACCGGTATCACCTTCACCCAGAGTACCTATACGATATGAAGCCACATGGGCTGCCTTACGCAAAAACTGATGTACAGCCTTACGCATAGCACCAGTACCTTTACCGTGGATAACACGAACCATTGTCATACCGGCCAAATAGGCATCATCCAGATATTTGTCCAGTACAGCGATGCCCTCATCGGTCATTAGCCCACGAAGATCCACCTCTAAATGTATGGTCTGCGCCTTGCCAAAGGAACCAGCTGAAACACTGCTTTCCTGCTTCTTCTGTTTCTTGGGTTTATCCTCCGGATCCTGCAGGATCTGTACGATATCGCTCGTCTTGATCTGCATTTTCATAATGCCCGCCTGAACATTCACATTACCGCGACTATCCGGCTTATTCAGTACACTGTATTCCTGATCAAAGCCCGCAATTAAAACCTTCACGCCTGGAATCAGCTGTTTCATATCCAGAGCCTTCTTCTTCAACACCAACGGCTCATACAAAGCATCATCCATTTCAGAAACCTTTTCACGCAGTCTGGTTCGTTCCTTTTCCAAAGAACTCATATCCACCGTCTGCCCCTGCTGGATCAGCTTATTCATTCTGGAAATGGTTTGATCAGCCTCTTCCTTCGCCTTACGCAACGTTTCCCGAGCCTCTTCCTGAGCCTTCTCCAAGATCCGCTCCTTCTGACGTTCCAGCTTTTCCTTTGCAGTTTGAGTTTCTTCCTGAAGCTTCGAAAGCTCCAACCGCAGAGCCTGAATTCGATTCTGCTCCTCCTCGATCTGGCGACGTCGCAGCTCCAGATCACTCATCATGTCCTCAAACTTAACATCATTGCTCTCAAGCAGTTCACTAGCTTCATGAATAATCGCATCAGTCAGACCCAAGCGCTTCGAAATCGCAAAGGCATTACTCTTGCCGGGCACACCGATCAACAAACGATATGTGGGCTGCAATGTGTCCACATCAAACTCACAGCTTGCATTTTCAACCCCTTTAGTGGAAAGTGCATACACCTTAAGCTCACTGTAATGGGTAGTAGCCGCCGTCAATATGCGGCGTTGCCGCAAATTATCCAAAATTGCTTGAGCCAGAGCGGCACCTTCCGTAGGATCCGTACCCGCTCCCAACTCGTCAAAGAGCACAAGAGACCAAGGTGTAACTTGATCCAGAATTTCAACAATATTTACCATGTGAGATGAAAAAGTACTCAGACTCTGTTCAATACTTTGCTCATCGCCAATATCGGCAAACACTTGATCCAAAACGGTCAAATGAGGCTTATCTGAAGTAGGAATATGCAGACCGGACTGTCCCATCAAAGACAGAAGACCCAAAGTCTTCAACGTAACGGTTTTACCACCGGTGTTGGGGCCGGTAATTACCAGAGAAGTAAACTCTCCACCCAAACGAATGCTGATGGGTACGACCTTTTTAGGATTCAGCAACGGATGACGGGCATTCATCAGCTCGATTTTCCCCTCTTCGTTCATAATGGGTTTAACCGCATTCATTTCAAAGGCCAAACGTCCCTTGGCGAAGATAAAATCAAGATCTGTCAAAATAGTAAAGTTGGCCATGAGTTCCTTATGACTGCTATGAACCAGCTGACTCAACTCCTGCAGGATACGCTGAATTTCCTCCTGTTCCTGCACCATCAGCTCCGTAATTTTATTATTAGTCTGAACCACAGCAATTGGTTCAATAAACAACGTAGATCCACTGGCAGATTGATCGTGCACCATACCGGTGATACTGTTTTTATGCTCAGCCTTTACCGGAAGACAGAAACGCCCGCCTCTCATGGTAATAACCTGATCCTGCAGCATTGTTTTGTAGGAAGTGGAACGAATCATATTCTGCAACTGACTGCGTACTCTTTCCTGCTGTACGTGAATTTCTCTTCTAAGGTTGTGCAATTTAGTGCTAGCATTGTCGCTCATTTCTTCTTCACTGAGAATACAGCGACGGATCTCATCTTCCAAATGTCTCATGGGCTGCAGACCATCGAACATAGGATCCAGATTTTCAAAGCTTCCGGTCAAATTGTTTTCTCGTTTGCCATAGGCTTTAATCTTTTGCACCACATACAACGAATCCGCAATATCCATCAGTTCCTTCATGCTCAGGATCGCTCCGATGGCAGTACGGTTTACTGCCCCCCGAATATCATGCAGACCACCAAATGAAGGAGTGCTTTTGATCACCAAATAACGAAAAGCCTCATCGGTTTCCTGCTGCATACGGTTGATTTCGAAAATATTAGTAGAAGGCACCAGTTTGCGGCATCTTTCTTTTCCCGCCTCGGAAGCCGCCTTTTCAGCCAGCTTCTCGACAATTTTATCGAACTCTAATTTTATTAACGCTTTTTCATTCATCTTTTTCTCCTTATACCGTGTCCTGCATTCACTGCATGACCGGAGAACGATGTGCCTAATTTTATTCCAGATACTCTCCGCTTCTGAGTTGTCCGGTCTCCTGCAGTCCCTCAAAGTCGTGCTGACGCAGTGCCTCATACAAGACGATCGCTACAGAATTGGATAAATTCAATGATCTAAATCCTGCTCCCATTGGAATACGGACACAATATTTCTTATGATGAGCCAGAATTGATTCTGGTATGCCCGCAGTTTCTTTGCCGAACATAATATAATCATCTTTTCCATAGCTCACTTCGGTATACACGTTTGGAGCTTTAGTTGTAGCCATATACACTGTAGCTCCCGGATTTTTTTCCAGAAAATCCTCAAAATTTTCATAAATATGAAGATCCAGCTGATCCCAGTAATCAAGACCCGCTCTTTTTAAATGTTTCTCGTCCAGCGAGAATCCAAGAGGCTTGATCAAATGCAAAGGCGTTCCGGTACAAGCACAGGTTCTCGCAATATTTCCGGTATTCTGAGGAATTTCCGGCTCATGAAGTACAATATGCATTATAAGCTTCCTCCACTTATCTGCTTTCTAAGGTCTTAACAAATTCTTCGATTCGATCCAGTGCAGTTTTTAATTCTTCCATACTGTAGGCATAGGAAACACGAATATAACCTTCTCCGCTATCGCCAAAGGCAGAACCGGGCACTACTGCAACTCTTTGATCATACAGCAGACTAGAACAAAATTCTTCCGACGTCATTCCATACTGTTTAATACAGGGGAATACATAGAAGGCACCGAAGGGTTCAAAACATTCCATACCCATTTCTCGGAAACGGCTTACCACAAATCGTCTGCGACGGTTATATTCACGGCGCATCTTCGCTACTTCTTCATCGCAGGAACGCAGAGCATTCAGCGCTGCATACTGACTGGTGGTAGGAGCACACATAATTGCAAACTGGTGAATCTTAATCATTTGAGTCATCAGCACTTCGGGACCCATCGCATATCCCAGACGCCATCCGGTCATAGAAAAGGCCTTCGAAAAGCCATTGATTACAAGACAACGCTCTTTCATTCCCGGTAAAGAAGCCAATGAAACATGAGGTTCATCAGCATAACTCAATTCCGCATAGATCTCATCGGTGATGACAAACAGATCATGCTGTTTTACAAATTCTGCAATGGGCTCCATATCTTTCCGGGTCATCATGGAACCGGTCGGATTGTTTGGGAAAGGGAAAATCAAAATCTTAGTTTTGTCAGTAACCTTTGCTTCCAAATCTTCCACAGTCAGCTTAAAATCATTCGCTCCCTGAAGCGGTACCGGAACAGGAGTACCTCCGGCCAGTTTTACACAAGGAATATACGATACATAAGAAGGCTCTGGAATCAAAACTTCGTCGCCGGGCTCCACCATAGCACGCAATCCCACATCAATTGCTTCGCTACCACCCACCGTTACCAAAATTTCACGAATCGGATCATAAGTCAGACCATATTTACGTCGTGTATATGAAGCCAATTCCATACGAAGTTCCTTTAATCCGGCATTTGCCGTATATACAGTTTTGCCTTGCTCCAAAGAGTAAATGGCAGTCTCCCGAATGCTCCAGGGAGTATCAAAATCCGGCTCGCCCACACCAAGAGAGATCACATGATCCATCTCCGCTGCAATATCAAAAAAGCGACGAATTCCTGAGGGTTTAATATCACGTACTACTGGATTGATAAAATCTCTCACGGCGAAACAAGCATCCTTTCATCTTTTTTCTCGGACTCCATAAAGATACCATTCTCTTTGTACTTTTTCAGTACAAAATGAGTCGCGGTACTGGTAACAGGATCCAACACTGCCAAACGCTGACGCACAAATAAAGCTACCTCTTTCATCGTACGTCCTTCTACGATTACGGTTAAGTCAAAGGAACCTGACATCAAATAAACGCTGGATACCTCTTCAAACTCGTAAATTCGCTTCGCGATTTTATCGAATCCTTCATCGCGCTGCGGAATCACCTTTACCTCGATCAAGGCAGTTACTTTTTCATCATTGGTTTTATCCCAATTGATCATTGTGTGATAACCGGCGATGATTTTTTCATCTTCCATGGCACACATCTCTTTTTCAATGTCTTCCTCGGATTCTCCCAGCATAACTGAAAGATCTTTCAAAGAGATTCGGCTGTCTTTTTCTAAAATTTCCAACAATTCTTTACGCATAATTCAAACCTTTCTTTTCTTTTTAATCTCTATACACTTTTATCCTTCTGATTCCTGATTTGGTGTTGTACTTGCACTTGAATCAGTTTGCTCTACCTGTGGAAGAGAATCCTGTTCAGTCACGGAATCCTGCTGTGTGGTCGATTCCTGCGGCACTGAGGACTCTTGCTGCGATGTCGACTCTTGTGCTGCCCCTGAAGATTCTTCAGTTTTTTTAGATCCTTCCGGCTCAGCCGGCTTAGTGGGTTTACTTCCTGAATTATTATTTTCCTGTTTTTTAGGACCAACTCTTACTTTATCGGCTGAAGCAAAATAATAACTTGTGCTGAACCATTCCGTATAAGATTCTCCCTTTTCTGTTACGGTTTTATATGTATCCACCGTATAGCCGGTATGTCCTTCCACTTCCACTACACGTTCACCCGGCTTCAGTTTTGGATCCTCTACTTCCTTTGCCTTTGGCTTTTCGATCACCTCTGTAATCACGTAATCAAAACTCACCTTTCTGGATTCATCGTGAATTTCCTTACCATAAATAGCCGCTCCAATTTCTCCACCACCACACCACATAGAGATATAGATCGGATACCCGGTGTCATTACAAAACCTAAAATCGATATAGCCCTGTGCAACCGCCGCATCGAGCCCCATTGGAACATAGTCCGACGGAAATGCATGGCAATCTCGCTCAAGAACTTCCAATTCCGCTCGAATTACTGCATTATACAACGTGGTACTCACCTGACATAGGCCTCCACCTAAGTCCAGCACATATTCATCGCCCTGAATTACATTTGCGGGTTTGTATCCATTTGCCTCTGTAATGGGTGCAACCATAGTATTGAACGATACAGTTTCGTTAGGCATTACCAGCATACCATTTAATTTGCTGGCACCTACGATCAAATTTTGTTCACGGTTCGCATTAGACGTACTGTAATAGGTTGAACCACTACCAATCATATCTTTCACATTTTTCAGTAGTTCTTCGGTAATGTCCGGTTTAACTTCCTTTATTGAAAGACTGATTCTTTGATCATTCTCGCCATTTTGCAACGCAGCTTGAATATCATTTACAGTCATTTCTATATCCAGTTCCAAGCCATTTTCTTCCGGAGTAATAACAAACTTACCGTTTTCACGGCTCAGCTGAGCGTCCACTGCTTCCTGTTTTACTTCGCCACACAAACTTTCCACAATCTCTATCAATTTTTCTTCGTCAAAAGCAATGTCGATCTGCATATCTTCTTTTTCCAATAGCAGTCCATCCACGAATTGCTCCCGTTGTCTAAGATCACCACTGCGTCCTACATTAAAGGCCCGACCAGCAATTTCTTCAGCATCTGCTGAAACTCCTAGTTCTTCAAAGGAAAATGTCCATTCTTGATCTTCATGTGTCAAAACAACCTCATGAGCCAAAATCTGATCATTAAGTTCCTGTTCAATCATCACTTTAGCCTCTGTCTGCGTTTTTCCACCTAAATCCACGCCCAGAACATTCACACCGGGATAAATCGTCTCGATTTCGAGTTTAGCCTCTGTATGTTTACTCAGTTCCAGCCAATATTGATTCGTTTTGCTTTGATCTTCCATCTTCGTAGTTGTCTGTTCTTCACCACAACTCGTTAGTGCAATCGCCGCAAAACCAACCATTAACATAGCGATTACTTTATTATTTTTCATTTTTCCCTCATCAGCCACTTTTATGGCCATTCTATATTTTCTCATTATTATACCACAAAATACCGCTATGCTCAAAGCTTTTTTCACAGAATATATAGGAAAGCTGTAAAGAATTAAAAGACAGATTGTAAACTTTTTATTTCCTTGAGAAATAATGAGGGCTTTGCCCCCAATCCATCATGATATGATAGGGTTAAACGTTTCTTAGCCCGCGTCATTGCAACATATAAAAGACGACGCTCTTCCTCAATAGTTCCCATCTCTACCGCTTCCTTCCGGGGTATTTCCCCCTCATTCATTCCACAGATCCATACCCAATCAAATTCCAGTCCCTTTGCCCCATGCATTGTCATAAGAGAAACCTTTTCAAGTTTCCTTTTACTGAACATCAACCAAAGCTGCCGCCACACTGCAATCCTCGATATTCCCCGGCGTTTTGCTTTCTCATAAGCATAACTCAAATAATCGGTCTGCAAAAGCCAATATCGAAACGCTTGTTCCTGGGTCATCATGCTCCCAACACAAAGTTTATTCACTAGTTCCTCCACCTCTCTTCGCACTTCCGCTTCCATCTCCTGTTCTAAAATCCCATCCAGCACCCTTCTTCCAACCTCCACCCGGCGCCAATTTCCGGCCTTTTCCAGTATTGGAAGTACTCGCAACATTCTTTGAAAAGCTATCCGATCCGTCATATTGCGGCTTAGCCGCCAAAAAAGTTCAAGATCCTGCCTAATCAAAAGTTCCTCAGGTTTGTCTCCAATTTCCCAAGACTCCTTGCTTTCAAAAGGTATCCCTCCTTCTTGAAGGGCTGCAGCCACGCGTCTTAATTGTGAATTTGTCCTACACAAAACAGCCATCTCGTTATAGCAAAATCCTTGCCTGCCTTGCTTTAATATTTGATCCCGAATATACTTCGCCTCCTGTTTATCATCAAAAGTAGATTTTATCCGAATCGCTTCTCCCTTCTTTTTATAAGCTTGAATCTTTTTGTCAAATCGTTCTTGATTATGATGGATTAGTTCACTGGCTGCCGTCACTATTTCAGGCTGACACCTAAAATTAATCGTCAAATCGACCCGTTTGCAATCTGGAAAATCCTTTGAAAATCCTATAAATAACTCAGGTGCCGACCCCCTAAATGCATAAATTGCCTGATCTTCATCTCCCACAATAAACAAATTCGCATTTCGTCCACCTACCATCTGCTTAACAATATGATATTGCTGAGGATTGATATCCTGAAACTCATCGATCAAATAAAAATCATACTTTTGACTCATATCATGCCGAACTATTTCCTTCTCCATCAAATGTATCATATCATCAAAATCGATCAAATTTCTTTCACGTTTTGCTTTCTGATATCTCTCAAAAGCGTCCCCATGACACAATAAAAAAGCTGGGACATCCTCCATGTCCCAGCCCAATTCAAACCACAGCTGCTCTTTTTCCTCTTCTTCCATCACTTTTACATTCGAAGAAACCACATTCCACTCCCGTAGCCAATGATAAAAAACAGCATGAAATGTGCCAAAAGTGACTTGGTTGGCTATCTTCTCATCAGTCAAAGCAGCAAATCGCTTTTTCATTTCCATCGCCGCCTTTTTGGCAAAGGTAATCACCAAGATTCTTTCTGGTTTTGTATAAGTCAACAGTTGTTTCACCCTTTGCGTTAGAACCATAGTTTTACCGGATCCCGGCCCAGCCACCACCATCATAGGCCCATACACATGTTGTACTGCTGCTTCCTGTTCCTTTGTCAGCACAAAATCTCCCTTTCTCTTCTCACATCATATAAGATTCGTTCCCGCACTTCCACTCTCGTAGCACGCTCCAAAGCCACCGCATATAGTGACAGCTGCAAACGATATCCTTCCAAGCGCTGTTCATCCAGTTGCCAATCAGTTTTATAATCCACAAGGATCCACTTTCCATTTTCCATAAAGCAACAATCCATGATACCTTGGATCATAATTTCATCTTTACAAAGTTTTATCTCCGCAGGTAAGAATTCCGGATTCCACACATCCCCTGTCAAATTCTTTAGCTCTGCAACGGGCAAACTCATCATAAATGGCTTCTCTTTGTAAACTCGTTCTGCAGACATTATGCGCTGATACAGATTCGAACGGCCTACACCCAAAAGCCATTTTCGACTAATCAACGCTTCTTCCTCCTCACTGATTTTCCCCTCCGCTACAATTTGTTTGATTGCCTGCTCCAGCTGACTACGATTTTTAAAACACTTCCAATCCACCAGAGCCATAGCAGTATGAAACGCAGTACCGCGATCCGCACCACCCGGCAGTTTACTTTCTTCTTCTGCCGCTGCTGCCATTTCATCTGCAAGCGGAATCAATTTTTCCTTTTCTTCCTCGCCACTTTCTTCTTCCAAATGACGTTTTTTAATCTGAGAAACCGAAAGACGGACCGGCATCCGACTCAGCCATTCGTTTTCATAACTCCAAGCCAATTTAGTTTCAAGTTCTTTGGAATCAAATTGCTCTTCGCTATTTCTGCACAAACTATCTGCGGTACCCTCACCCAGACTCTCTTTTGTTACCACTTTCTCTGCAACCTCTTCTTTCATCGTTTCTATCACATGATACACTATAGGAGAGTCTGCTTTGTTTCGCTGAATTTCTTCTATCCACTCCAAGTAATTATGAGCGCCGAGCACCTTCGATGCTGACATTTTCCACTCCGCACTCTTCTCGCTGCTGGAAAGCTCATCATCATTCTTCCTTGCTCCAAACAAAAACAACTGGTTCTCCGCACGAGTCATTGCAACATACAGAAGTCGCATTTCCTCAGCAATCATTTCGCTGTGCAGCTGTCCACGAATCGCCGTCTTTGTCATAGAGGGATACTTGATATAATGTTCGCTGTCAATGGTTTCAGCTCCAATTCCCATCTTACTATGCAGCAATATTCTTCTATCCAGATCCTTCGTGTTCCATTTTCTTCCCATACCCACAACAAAGACTACCGGAAACTCTAGACCTTTGCTTTTATGAATCGTCATAATTCTAACTAAATTTTCATTTTCACTTAAGATCTTCGCTTCATCCTGTGTCTTTCTGTTTTTATCCAGTTTATCGACAAACCGCAAAAACTGATACAATCCACTATAGATACCTTTTTCAAACGCAATGCTTTTCTCCAATAAAAGATCCATATTAGCTCTGCGTAAATTTCCACCCGGCATAGAAGACGCATACAAATAAAAGCCGCTTTCCTCGTACAACAGCCAAAGCAGATCATGGATCGTATTGACTTTAGCCAATTCTCTCCATCTCTCTAATCGAGCTAAAAAGCCACTCACTTTCTCTTTCAATTCAGTTTGAATCGCTTTTTCTGTATAGCTAATAAGAGCATCATAAAAATCCCCTTCGGAAGATGCCAATCGAACCATTCCCATCTCGGCTTCTGTAAGACCAGCAATTGGCGAATACAGTACCCCCATAAGCGGAATATCCTGATGCGGATTATCGAGAATCCGAAGAAGATTCATTATCGTTTGTATTTCTCGTGTATCATAAAAATTCTCGGAGCTTTCTGCATACACAGGAATTCCTTCTTCTTCGAACACCTTAATATATATATCAGCCAAACCACTCACAGATCGCATCAAAATGACAATATCACGATACTCTCTTCCCTCTAAGATCAGTTCTCGAATTTTACCGGCAACATGTCTTGCCTCCGCTTCTCCTAACTGACGACTATCCATATTCTCCGATGTGATCACAAACAGTTCCGTTGGTTTTATTTCACGGTCTGGTCGCCCCTGATACAGTCTTTGCTCGTCATCGTATTCCATTTCACCGCATTCTTTTTGCATCAGTGTTTCGAAAATGAAATTTGTCGCATCCAATACAGCCGAATCACTTCTAAAATTCTGTTTCAAAAGCAAACGACTTGTATTAGGTAGAACACCATAACTTTCGTACTTTTCTAAAAATAAGGAAGGGTCCGCCTGACGAAAACGGTAAATACTCTGCTTCACATCTCCCACCATAAATACATTCATGGGCTGTCCGTTTTCATCTTTTCGTGCGATCCGGTCAATAATCGTTTCCTGCAATCGGTTACTATCCTGATACTCATCAATAAAGATATACAAAAAACGCTCCCGCAGATCCGCCGCCACAGCCTCATCCTGCAAAATTTGAAGCGCACCATGTTCAAAATCCGAAAATTCCACTATATTTTTTTCTCGTTTAGTTTCACGATATGCCCTGTCGAAAGCCAGCAAAAGTTTCTGCATTCCCCGCATAGCGGGAAGGACCCAACCTCTCACCCCTTCAGCTATTTCCTCAGCCCAAAAAGCATCAAACAGGTCTTCCATTCGTTCAAAGACTTTTTTCATGTTTTGCACAAGTTCCTTCGCCTTTGCTTCACCTGCCGCATCTTCTTTAAAAACTGCATAACTCATTTTCGGCCATTGAATGGTCTTACATTTATAAGCCTTCTCACGAACAGTGATATCCTCACCCAAAAAACTAACTGCTTCCTCCAAAGCTCGAATCAATTTTCTCACTTTTTCAATAGTTTTTTGATCATAATTCTCTGCCGCATGCCTCATCATCTGCACCAATGCAGACACCATTTCCATTCCTTCACCGATATTTCTATCCATTTGCGCAATAGCATATTGCACCCAAGGGTTCTCATCGTTCCAATTATCCGGATCCACTTTGTCAACTGAACGATTAAGCCATCCGATCGGATCCGGATCGCTTTCCATATACTCGTAAACTGAAAGAATTAGTTCTTCTATCTGACTATCCTGACGCATTCCACCATAGGCATCCACGAAAGCAAGGAATTCCCGACTTTCATTACTGAGTTCCTTTTCTAAAGCCTTAGTATAAAATTCTTCCCAAACGCTTGCCAGCACATCTGCCTTTAACAGTTGGATCTCTGTTTCATCAGCAACACGAAAACCCGGATCCAAACCTGGAATCCGGGTTATATAATCCTGCAATATTTGAAGACAGAAGGCATGATTCGTCATGATACTCGCCATACTCATACCATGGTACTGTTCTTCCAAAAAAGTATAAAAAGACGGATTATTAATATTTTCTTCCAACGCAATACGAATACGGTGCTCAATTTTCTCTTTCATCTGCCGTGCAGCTGCATTGGTGAAAGTCACTACCAGCATCCGTTCTATTGGAACGGGTTTTTCCGGATCCGTGATCATACGTGTGATCCGCTGTACCAAAACTGCAGTTTTACCGGACCCGGCGGCTGCTGAAACCAACAGATTTCCATTCTGATGGTCGATTACTGCCTGCTGATCCGGCGTAAACCTGATTTCCATACCGTACTACGCCTCCTGATATTTTACTGTTTCCCTCTCATTCGATCCAGATCCTCCAAAAAAGAATCTAAATCTGCGAATTCACGATATACCGAAGCGAAACGAATATAAGCTACTTCATCCATTTTCCACAAGCCCATCAGCACTTTCTCACCAATTTCACTGGTAGAAATCTCCTTGTTCATGGAACTAAGAGCAGCATTTTCTATTTCATCCGCTAATTTTTCGATCTCAGTAATCGATACCTTACGTTTATGACATGCTCTTAAAATTCGCTCAATCAATTTTTCTCGGTCAAAAGTCTGACGACTGCCATCTTTTTTGATTACAATCAAAGGCATCGTTTCTACCTTTTCATAGGTAGTAAAACGTTTCTGACACTTTTCACAATTTCTTCTTCGACGAATTATACTTCCATCCTCAGAAGGTCTGGAATCGATTACACGCGTATCATCGTATCCACAAAATGGGCATTTCATATTTTTGTCTCCTTTTCGTTCATCCTGGCTCTGCTAAGGTTTGTAAATGGTGATGTTCAGCAACCGCATCGATTTCCGAACCAAATTCTCTAATTTTATCCACCTGATCATTACGCACCATCTCCAGAATTTGTTGCTGCGCCTCTTGCATTGCAATTCGTTCACTGTTCGCATAAATGCTTTGAATATTATTCAAAACATCGCTCACCAACGTTGCTTTTTCTGTAAATTTCTCCTGAGCATCAATAATCTCATACCGGATCGCCGACATTTCTTTGTCCATGGCAAAAGAGGCTTCCGCCGCCTTTTGCAGACGTTCCCTTACATCGTTTGGTAACACACCACGATATTTGTAAGATAGTGAATGCTCTATGATAGACCAGAAATTCATACCCAAAGTTCGAATTTGAATTTCTGCTCGTACCGTTTTTTGTCCATAAGCTGTATATACAGGATAATTAATCACAATATGATAACTTCTGTAACCACTGGATTTTTTATGGGCCACATAATTGGTTTCTTCCATGATCTCCATATCTTTTCGATTTCGTATCATTTCAACCACGCGATCAATATCCTCTACAAACTGACATATGATGCGAATACCGGCAATATCTGAAATACGCTCCTCCAGTTGTTCAAACGGTATATGATTTTTTCCCATTTTATCAAGAATACTGCTTATGCTTTTCACTCGCCCTGTTACTTGCTCCACCGGCGAATATTCACCTAAATTTTTATATTCCAAAATGATATTCTGGAATTTCACCATCAATTCCTGAACCGCCTGATTATACGGAATCAAGAATCTTCTCCATTCCTGAATCTCCATATTCCCCACTCCTTGTTTTAAATCTAATCTTGTTTTTTATCTTTATATCTCTGAAATAAAACCGAAATCGGTTTTTCTGGCCTCTTTATCAAGTGCTGCAGCAACAGCAAGTTCATCACATCGGTTATTAAAAGGATTCTCCGCATGACCCTTCACCCATTGAAATATAACCTTATGAGGCTTCATGGCTTCATCCAACCGTTTCCATAGATCCACATTTTTAGCTTTTTCTTTTCTTTTCGCATCACGATACCACTCATTACGCTTCCACTTTTCTAACCAACCTTGCCGAAAAGCATTTACCAAATATTGCGAATCTGAATACAATGTGATCTGGCAGGGTTTCTTTAAGGCTTCTAACGCCGCAACCGCTGCCAAAATTTCCATACGATTATTGGTCGTACTTTCGTAACCGGCACTGATTTCCTTTTGATACACGGTGCCATCTGGACCGGTATACCGCAGAATGCTACCATACCCCCCCGGTCCGGGATTTCCCCGACAGGCACCATCTGTGTAAATCGTTATCTCCATCATATTTTATCAGTTTCTCTACTTTCATTTTTTACCATATCATCATTATATATTGTGAACCTAAAGAATGCAAGACGGATTATTTTGTCAGTTGAAGTTTTTTTAATTTCTGCTATAATAATAACTAAGTATAGCATAAGGAGGGAATCTAAATAGTGCGAATTTTAGCTCTTGCTGACAACGAATCTAAATTTCTTTGGGACTATTTCGATAAAGATTATGTCAAAGATATCGATTTGATTCTTTCCTGCGGTGATTTAAAGGCCTCTTACCTAAGCTTCATGGCAACTATGTGCAAAGCACCGGTATTATACATCCACGGAAATCATGATGGTAAATATGAAATCACTCCTCCTGAAGGCTGTATTTGTATCGAGGACCAAATCTATATTCATAATGGAATTCGTATATTGGGTCTTGGAGGCAGTATGCGTTATAACAATGGTCCTCACCAATATAGCGATGCAGAGATGAAACGACGAGTATCCAAACTTCGGTTTAAGCTATTTAAAAATGGTGGCTTTGATATTCTTCTAACACATGCACCTTTGGCCGGTTGTGGTGATTCTAATGATCTTGCACACAATGGCTTTCCTACATTTTGTAATTTACTGCAACGCTACACTCCTGCTTACATGGTGCATGGCCATGTTCATGCAAATTACGGCCGACAATTTCAGCGAGAACGAATCTACGAAAAAACAAAAGTTATTAATGCTTACGAAAAATACATATTTGAAATATAATTTCAATCTGGCAAACAGCAGAGAATTTTAAATCTTTGCTGTTTTATTATAAAACGACACATATTCAACGCAACAAAAAACCCCAAGATTAAAAATCTTGGGGTTTTTAGAGCGCGAAACGAGATTCGAACTCGCGACCCTCGCCTTGGCAAGGCGATGCTCTACCACTGAGCCATTCGCGCATAGTAGCGGAGAAGAGATTTGAACTCCTGACACCGCGGGTATGAACCGCGTGCTCTAGCCAACTGAGCTACTCCGCCATATTTACGAGTCAATAGCCAAATGAAATGGGCCTTCGGGGACTCGAACCCGGGACCCTCCGGTTATGAGCCGGGTGCTCTGACCAACTGAGCTAAAGGCCCATAATGACCCTGCAGGGAATCGAACCCTGGTTTTCGCCGTGAGAGGGCGACGTCTTAGCCGCTTGACCACAGGGCCAGTTTTACTGGCGTTCCGTTCGTTTTTGTTCTTTCTCGACCGGAACGAATATTAGTATACCAAAAAGGTTTTCAAATGTCAACACTTTTTTAAAACTTTTTTTGATTTTTTTCAACTTTTTTCTCTACCACCTCCAAACCCGCATAAACAGCGGGTTTGGAGGACCGAGCACTTTCGTTAATCTTGCTTCGCGAATCGATTTACACCGAAAACTCCACCCATAATCATCAAAAAGGCAATTCCACTTACCACCGTAAAGGGATCTCCCATTAACACGACACCGGATAAAACCGATACGATTGTCGAAAAACTATTGAAAATCGTTGCTCTCGATACAGGCAAAGTAGCCAATGAATAATTTGCCAACATATATGCTCCTATTGAAGCGGCTACTCCCAGATAAAGACATGCAATGATAAATTTCCAACTACCAACCGCAACAGCAAGCATTGGAATTGTATCTCCGCCATACGTAACAAAGGCCATGATCGCGAAAAATACAAATCCTACCGTAAACATAATATATGTAAGTTCAAACGAAGAAAAATCTTTCGAAAGTTTTCTGACCAAAATGGAATAGAAACCACCCAAAAAATAGGCTGTTAATAAACAGATACAACCCGCAAGAGTATTTTCTCCTCCTGAGCTGCCTAAAGAAACCATCATAACACCAATAATCGATACTACAATGCAGCCCCACTGCTTCCATGTTGGTTTTTCTCTCAAAAAAACAACGCCAAGAATAGCAGTGAAAATAGGACTGATCGAAGATACAATACCTGTAAACGATGTTGTTGTATACTTTAGACCATAATTTTCAAATACAAAATATAATACCGGTTGAAGAATTCCCAATAGAATTGGTCCGAGAAGTTTCCTTCCTTTTAAATTCAATTTCATAATTTTACAGCCGACCAACAAATTCAGCACCACAAACGTAACTGAAAAACGAACAGCTAATAAAATCATAGGCTCAGTTACACCTAATGCCATTTTCGAAAACAAATAACTTAAACCAAATATACTATAGGCAACGGTAGCTGCCAGCATTCCCTTCTTTTCTTTCGTCATATCTCTTCCTTTATATCACTCCGAATCTTTTTTGCAAATATGTAATGCCTTCAACCAACGAATCACTCGTTCTCGAGGCAAAAGTAAATTAATGATCAGAGCTATAATCACACCGATTGCAGTATCAAAAATACGATTCAATGAGTAGGTAACAAATGTATCTGCCGGTTGGTTAAACAGCAAAATAGATAACATAACACCGCCTGGTTGAATCGCACCTGGCCAGCAAAAAATTTGACTTACTAAAATCAATGCGATTACGCCCATAAATAAAAGAAGCAAAATCAAAAGATTGAACCCTTCTTTTGTCCCCTCCGGATAGAAATACAAATAAAAACTATATAAAAGCATTCCCAGTACGCCGCCAAAAATGGTGCCAAACAAACGGTTTCCTCCATTCAACCAGGAATTTTCCATATCGTTACCTAATCCGAAAACAGCACCAATACATGCAAAAGTTGGATTTCGTTGAATAGGATAGTAAATCAACGCACATAAGGTAGCAGCAATTGCAGTTTTCACATTTCTCATGCCCACCGTGATTTGAGCAGTATTTTTCACGTCATTCATAACGTTCCCTCACAATTTTCATTTTTTGACAAAAATATTATATCAGCCAAATAGAAAATGTCAACAAAAAAATCATCTTCATTTTATAATATAAGGGCTTGCGTTTTTAGAATAATTATATATAATAGAAATCACAAAAGTAAAAGGCGATAAGCCTGTATGGAAGGAGTTAATAAAAAGTAATACCATGGAAAAAAAGAAAAGAAACCCCGCATTTGAAGCTCGCCGCGTATGTATTGTGGCAATCATTGTTATTGTAGCTTCTTTTTTATTATCTTTGGTCATCCCGGAACCGGTTAACGGGACTCTGGGAATCTTCTCTGTACTTCCTGCACTATTTCTTGTAGGATACATATTTATTACTAAGCGAATCTTAGAGGCCTTATTTTTAGCATCCCTTATGGGATATATTCTTGTAGCTCGATTTGATGCTCTCTTCGTCCTTAGTGACGGACTCCAAAGTGTTTTGATGTCTGAAGACATTGCGTGGCTTTTCTTAGTCTGTGGTCTTATGGGCAGTATTATAGCTCTGGTCGAACGCACCGGTGGCGCCTATGCTTTTGGTGTTTGGGTATCTTCCAGAGCCAAAAGTAGAGTTGCGGTTCAGCTTTGGACTTGGGTTTTAGGTCTCATCATTTTCATCGATGACTATCTTAATGCATTGGTAGTTGGTTCCTGCATGAAGCCACTTTCTGATCATCACAAAGTTCCCAGAGAATTCTTGGCTTACATCGTTGATTCCACCGCCGCTCCTGACTGTGTATTAATTCCCATTTCTACTTGGGCTGTATTCGCTGCCAGACTTTTAGAAATTAACGGTTGGGCTCCTGAAGGAAAAGGTGTTCTATATTTCATCAAAACAATCCCCTTTAACTTCTATAGCTGGATTGCTGCTCTTATGGTTCCCATGTTTATTATAGGTATACTTCCTCAATTCGGCCCCATGAAAAAAGCATGGAAACGTGTCCAGAACGGTGGTCCCCTTGCACCGGAGGGTTCTGAACAATTTGATTTGAGTGCTGGTCTCGAACAAAAGATCCCCAAAAATCCTCGTGTACGTAATTTCATAATTCCCATTTTGGTACTCGTTGCTTCCACCATCATCTTTGACATCGACATGGCGATGGGTGTCATTTGCACCATCTGTTTTATGTTTGTTTTCTATTTAGCTCAGGGTGTTATGAGTGCTGATGAATTCAATGATCTTATTATTCAAGGTCTGAAAAATATGATGATGCCGTTGATGCTAATGGTTTTGGCCTTCCTGTTCGCTGATGTTAACGATAAAATTGGTTTCACTCAATATATCATCGAAACCGCTTCTCGTTACATGACCCCTCAGCTTATGCCCCTTATGATTTTCTTAGTTTTGGCGTTCACCGAGTTCATCACTGGTACTAACTGGGGAATGTATATCATTGCTCTTCCCATTGTCATTCCGCTTGCCACACAGCTTGGTGTCAATATGCCTTTGGCTGTTGCTGCTGTATTATCCGCTGGTGTATTTGGAAGTCATATCTGTTTCTACTCTGATGCAACTGTTATTACTTCCTCCTCGACCGGTTGTAATAATTTCCAACATGGAATTACACAAGCCGCCTATGGTGGAGCCGGCGCTGCAGTAGCTGCTCTTCTCTTCCTGATATTCGGTTTTGTAATGGCATAAATTTAAAACTTAATTTGTTTAAAGCAACGGCATTGAAAGCTAAGTCTTCCAATGCCGTTTTTATTTTACAGAAAATGGGGAACTTCTAAAAGTTCCCCACCCTATCAATCGTATTACTATTCAGATCATAAATTAACCAAAATATCTATTCAGCAGACCTTCGAATGCTTTGCCGTGT
>JAZQUJ010000049.1:0-6857 GCA_045631245.1 Bianqueaceae bacterium | reverse complement strand
CGCAGTTCCGTGGTAAGGAGGTATTCCATTTCTTCTATGCCGCCGATAATCTGGACAATGAAGTGTGGGATGAACGCAGTTTGTCCAACGATGCAAATGTGGTGGAGAAAGATCGAATTGCATATCTGGCATTGGAGCTGGCAAAGGCGATTGGGGTGTAAAATGCTGTGTCCGCCCAGATAGCATATAGATGTGATTGATTAGGTGGCTACTGTAGACTGTTTTTGGCACTACAGTAGCCACCATTTTGTGATTTAGGTGGCTACTGCAGCCCGGTTTAGGCATTATAGTAGCCACCAAAACAGTTCCTTTTTGTTTGTTAGGGGATAATTCTTGACAGAAGCGAACCGAATCAAGTACAATCAAAGAGATAAAAGGAGGCATAAAAACATGATTAACTACGCCAATCAAGAAGTCCACTTTACCGGCTGTCCGGGCTGTGCCTATGCACGGCATGAATTCGAGCTGCCCTGTGGAATGGCTTATGAAAATGATAGATTTACCCTGTCGCAGGACTGGGAACTGCCTATACCGGGCTTTTTCATTGTGACGCCCAAGCGCTGCATAGATACGCTCAGCGAGCTGACCAAGGAAGAGCGGGATGAGATGTTTGAAATTACCGATCGGACAATCAAGATTCTGAGAGAAAATAAGGTGTGCGACCGCTTCAACGTATTATTCGAAGAAAAAGAAGGACGGCATCTGCATGTGTGGATCATGCCTCGTCATGAGTGGATGAAGGAGGTTGCGCCTTATATTACCGATCAGCTGGGGGCGGTGCTGGATTATGCTTTGGAACACATGAAAACAGAGGAAAACTTTAAGCGGATCGATGAGATCACCAAGATCGTAAGGAGAGAATGGAATGAGTAAGGTGTTGTTTACCAAGCGTGATTTGCTGAAAATTACGGTGCCGCTGATCATTCAGCAGGTGCTGGCGACCACCATTGGTATGATCGATACCATGATGGTATCCAGTGCCGGTGAGGCTGCAGTATCCGGTGTTTCACTTTGCACCACACTGGATATTTTGTTGATCACCATGTTTACAGCTCTGGTTTCCGGCGGAGCGGTTGTAATTGCTCAATTCCTCGGCAGACGTGATATGGATCTGGTAAAGGATTCTTCAAAGCAGCTCTTGTATGCAACCACCGGTGTGGCTGTTTTGATTACGGTACTGGTGTTGATCATTCGTGTTCCACTGTTTAATCTGTTGTTCGGTGACGTGGAAAAAGATGTTATGCAGAGTGCGCAGAGTTATTTTTTCTTTATCGCTCTGTCATTCCCCTTCTTGGGCTTGTATGATGCCGGTGCCGCTCTGTTTCGTACCATGGGAAACTCCATGGTGTCCATGATCGTATCGATTGGAATGAACCTTTTGAATGTGGCAGGAAATGCGATTTTTATCTATGGTTTAGGCATGGGTGCAGCCGGTGCTGCCATTTCCACACTGATTGCGCGTATCATTGGTTCGGCTGTGATGGTAGTCCTGCTTCATAACAAGAAAAATTTGATTTACGTGGAAAAGCTTTTCCATTATCGTCCGGATTTTCATATTATTAAAAGCATTTTACGTATCGGTGTTCCGAATGGAATCGAAAACAGTATGTTCCAATTTGGTAAACTGCTGACTCAGAGCTTGATCTCTTCCATGGGAACCGCCATGATTGCCGCCAACGCGGTGGGCAACAGCTTGGCCAACTTCCAGTACATGCCCGGCGGTGCCATTGGTGCGGTTATGATCACCGTGGTAGGCCGCTGCATCGGAGCACAGGAAAAAGAACAGGCAAAGAAATACGCCCGCACCTTAGTGGGCGCTACCTATGCTTGTCTGGGTGTTGTTGTTCTGGGTACGTGGATCTTTGCGGAACCGTTGATTGGTCTGTATAATTTATCAGCGGAATCCACAGAGGCGGCGAAGAGTTTGATCCTAAGTCATGCCGCCTGCGCGATCGCCATCTGGCCTTTGGCCTTTACCCTGCCCAACGCCTTCCGTGCGGCCAGTGATGTAAAGTTCTCTATGAAGATCTCGGTGTTCTCCATGTGGGTGTTCCGTGTGGCTCTCAGCTATGTATTTGCTAAGGAAAGTCTTAGCCTGTTTGGTTTCACCATTCCCGGCTTTGGTATGAGCGTGTTGGGCGTATGGGTTGCCATGTACGTGGACTGGGTGTTCAGAGCGATCTTGTTCGTGATTCGCTTTGTGAGCGGAAAGTGGCTGACGAAGTACAAAGCGACGACAAAAAATGTATAAGAAAATTGGATACCTCTTGACCTTGACGTAAGGTCAGGGGGTATACTGTTTTCATCACAAAAAAGGAAATCAATCACGAATATGTACACCATTGGAGAGTTTGCAAAATTAGCGGGGGTGACCCAACGTACCCTTCGTTACTATGATAAGATCGGCTTGCTAAAGCCGGATGCCTACAGTGAAAAGGAATACCGATTGTATTCCGATCAAGATTTGATCAAACTGCAGAACATCATTGCCCTTCGGTATCTGCGGTTCAGTTTGGCCGAGATACAGGAGATTCTTAAAACAGAAGGGGAAAATTTCACAGCACGGGCATCGCTGAAAAAACAAAAAGACGCCTTCCAAAAAGAAAAAGAGCATTTGACCAGAATTCTGAATACCATTGATCAGCTGGAGTCAGCCGAGGAGTTAAAATGGTCGGATATGACCGGCCTGATCCGTCTGATCCAGTCCGACGAAGAGGTGCAAAGCCGTTTTGGAGAAGTGTGGCGGCGTGACGTTGGAAAGCCTCTGTTTGATCAATATGGCGCCAACCCGGAAGGCTGGACACCTTTTTTATATCGCATCATCCAACCGACACAAGATCAAAAAATTCTGGAAATGGATATCGGCAACGGTGGATTTTGGTTAGAAAATGCATATCGCGTACCAGCCTGTTGTATCACTCTTACTTCCATGCATCAAAGTGTGCTCGACGAAGTAGGCGCCCGCTGGCAGCAGACGCAGTGGTCCAATCCGGTGAGTGTGTCCTTTCAAAAGATACCCGCCGGCGATTTTACTCTGCCGGAGAAAGCCTACGATAAGGTGCTTGGTCTGCATATTTTTACCCGCAGCGCGGGGATTCGCTCGATGCTCCAGAACTGTCGAAATGCTCTCAAGGAGGGAGGCCGCTTCTATACTACAGCGATTGGACATGACCATATTAAAGAGTTGTTGGATCTGGCGCGGGAGCTGGATCCGCAGATCCATTTTTACAATATGGATAGCCTGGATCATTTCAGTGTGGAGACCGGGGGTGCGCTGCTTTCGGAGTTTTTTGATGAAGTGGAGTGGTATCCTTATGAAACCCATATGGAAACGGCGGATGTGGAGGCGATGACGGAATATTTGTGGGCATCTTACAGCAATATTCAAACTGTGCTGGAGGGACGCAAGGATCGCTTGGCGGCCCATATTAAAAAGCGGCTGAAGGGAAAGCCGCTCTATATTTCGGAGAATACCGGTATCTTCGTATGTCGGTAAAAGGAGTAAGTAAAAATGTATAAAGGTATTATGATTTGTGGTCTGAATGGCTGCGGCAAAACCACCACTGGTCGCTTAGTGGCGGAGCGGCTTGGAATTTTTCGGATGGATGTGGAAGATTATTATTTTCTGCCTTCGGAGGTTCCATTTTCGGTGAGCCGCACCAAGGATGAGGTGCGTCAGCTCATGTGGGCAGATATTCAAATGCATAAAAACTTTGTGTTGTCCTCGGTAGGCTGCGATTGGGGCGATGAGATCGAAGGGAGCCTGGCGCTGGCCGTGTTTTTGACGGCACCGAAGGAAGTTAGGCTGGGACGCATCGACCAAAGGGAAATGCTTCGGTTTGGTGAGCGCGTGCAGGCGGGCGGTGATATGCACGAGCAGCAGATGCGCTTCCGAGAGTTTGCGGCGGGCCGCACAGAAGAACCATATCGCAAACAAATGCAGCGGCTTGCCTGCCCAGTGTTGGAACTGGACGCGATGCAGCCGCTGGAGATGATTGTAGAACAGATTTGCAGTTTTTATAAGTCGTTGGACTAAATTCCGTATACAGCCACGCCGCAAAGGGCTGACACAGCGATCAGCAGTAGGGGCGAGAGCTTCTTGTGCCGCAGGAAGCGGTAGCCGATGGATATGGCGACGAGCAGTAGGGTGATCAGGCTGGCTTTCAAATTGAGGACCGGAGCCACAGGGCTTCCAAAGCAGTTGGTGAAGATCATGAACAGGCCGGTGGCCAACACGATGCCGATGACGCAGGGCTTAAGGCCGCGCAGAACGGCTTGCACATATTTGTTTTTTAGTGCGGTCTTCAGTAGGATGGTAACCAGCAAAATCAAAAGAAATGAGGGCAGCACTACTGCGGTGGTGGCGATGAGAGAGCCGAGCAGACCGGCCTGGCTGCTGCCCACGTAGGTGGCCAGGTTAACCATGATGGGACCGGGAGTGCTTTCGCTGACGGCAATCATATAAGTGAGGGCTTCATCGCTGAGCCATCCGTAGGAGAGCACTACGTCGCGGATCAACGGGATGGCGCCATAGGCCCCACCGAAGGAGAATAGGCCAACTTTTAAAAAGGCAATCAACAATTCAAGATAGATCATTTTTGAGCACCTCCTTTAGACTGAGGTGCTTTTTGTATGGTAAAAATAGTGAGGCTGATAATGGCAGCGATCAGCATCAGGGTGATGGAGGAGAAATTCCAGGAGAAAATGTTGATGAGCAGCATGGCGATGCAGGAGCCGATCATGATGGAAAGGGGCAGCCACTTTTTCTGCATTTTGCGGATCATGGTGATGGCAGCATCCAAAATGAGCAGCCCTACGGCGATCTTGATGCCCTTGAAGGCATTGGCAATCCAGGTGATCTCCAAAAATTGATTCAGGAACATGGAAATCGCAAAAATAATTAGGAAAGAAGGAAGCACGATGCCAAGGGTGGCGATAAGTGATCCAAGAAGGCCAGCCTGTTTGTATCCCACGAAGGTGGCGCAGTTGATGGCAATGGGGCCGGGGGTGGATTCAGCGATCACTGTGATGTTCATCATTTCGTCGTGGGTGATCCATTTTTTTCGTTCGACACACTGGTTTTCGATGAGGGAGATCATGGCGTAGCCACCACCAAAGGTGAATAGACCGATCTTGGCAAAGGTAAGAAAGAGGTTCAGTAAAAGAGACATTGTTTGCATCCTTTCGGAGTTGTAATGGTATCATTGTAGCATATTTTTTGTTTTGGTCAAGCGAAAGAAAAGAGAAGTGGTAAGTTTGGGCGTTGTCATGACACTGTTTTGGAAGTGGCTACATGGTGAGGAACTCTGCGGAGGACGACCAGATAGTCTAAAGTGTAAATATCTACTGGGGGTGGTGCTTAAAAAACGTATACCATGGTCACATTTTGAGAATGTCTATATGGTATAGGTCAACAGAATGAGTGACCAAGTAGTCAAAAAAGGAAATGTATACATGGTATGGTTTTAGAAAGTAGAATACCGTGTAGTAATTATTTATGGTCAAAGGCTCAAGTGAAATAGACCATGTAGTATTGACTTTAGGATGAACAGGTCTGGAAAGGTTAACCATGTAGCAAATCACAAAATGACTGCATGGTATATGATGTCAGGACACTGTACCATGGAGTAGAAGATTATGGCATGATTAAAAAATGCCAAAACGAAAGCCGAAAGGTTAAAAAAAATACACATCCCTCTTGCCTACACCTAACGTTAAAGTATATAATTACTTATCACGAATCATTACGAGGTAAACATCATGGAACTAACGGATATTTATAACAAAAACTGGGAAAAGACCGGTCGTATCATCGATCGGCATGATAGCAGTATTACCCTCAGTGACGAGGAATATATTTTAGTCATCGGTTGCTGGGTGTTCAACAGCAAAAAGCAGATTCTGCTCACTAAGCGTTCGCCGGAAAAGAAGTTCGCGCCCAACCTGTGGGAGAACACCGGCGGCCATGCAGTAGCAGGAGAGACCGGCCCCGAAGCTATCGTACGTGAACTGGTTGAGGAAACCGGTATCGAAGCCAAACCCGAAGAAATGATCGAGATCGGTCGTGCTGTAAAGCCCGGTGCACTGGCTCTGGAATATGTTGTTTTCAAAGACGTGCCTGCAGCAGATATCAAACTGCAGCCCGGCGAAACCTGCGAGGCCCGCTGGGTCAGCGAAGAAGAGTTTGATCATATGATCGAAACCGGCGAAGTGGCTCCGTCGGTGGCCGCAGGCCTGGAGCCTTTTCGCGAAGCGTTCAACAAAACTTTGCATGAAAACTAAAGTGAGCAAAGGGTGACCCCAACGGGCCACCCTTTTTCATGCGCGTTTTAAATCGTTCCGGTCACCGTGATTACAGCCACACCGGGATCCACGATCCAAACTCCGGTGGTAGGATCTTGGGTGTAGGTGGCGGCGGGTACGGTGATATTGCCGGGCACAGTGGCGAACTGACCGGTGGCTTCATTATAGGTGTAGTTAGCCGGAGATGTCCAAACAGCACCATTGTAGGTCACCGTCAGATTCGACAGGATCGGATCGAAGGTGTCAGTCACCACTACAGCATCGGTGGCATCGGCGGGAACATTACCGGTATTCTGAATCACAAAGGTATAGGTCAGCTGGCTATTTTCGGTGACGGTGGAGGGAGAAACTGACTTAGTGATAGTTAATCGAGGTTCTGCCTCAGCGGATACAGTTTCAGTGGCAGTTAAGGGCGTGATACCGCCGCCACTGATGGTCACGGTATTAACAATAGTGCCCTCCACGTCTAGCGGGGCAAAATTATTGGCCCGGGCTGCATAGAGAATGGTGGTAGTGCCGCCGGCAGGAACGTTAATACCGGAAATCACCAAAGG
>JAZQUJ010000048.1:0-26798 GCA_045631245.1 Bianqueaceae bacterium | reverse complement strand
GCCGCGTAGAAGTTAAATTGTTGGAAGACCCCGATCTGTACAGCAATCAGGCTAACGGTCTGGTTGATCTGGCTGAGACCTCTTGGGGTGGTTCCGATCTGGATCCCTATGCGCTGATGGAGTGCTATCTGGATCCCGGTTACAAGGGTGAGTATGGATACGATCCCATGACCGATGAAGCTACCATCAATGTAAATGGTGAGGACATTACCATGACCACCAATGCATGGTTGGTAGAACTGCTGTATGGTTCTTATGCAACTGCTGAAATGGAAATTCGTCTGGATATCCTGGCTGGTCTGGAAAGAGCAGTTCTGCTGCAGTATGATGCAATTCCTCTGTATGCTTTGACCTCTGGCATGCTGTACTCTCATCGTGTAGTTCTGGGCAGCAGCGATTTCGTTAACAGCGTTATCAAATTCGGTGGTATCAAGTACATGACCTACACCATGAATGATGCTGAGTGGGATGCATACTGCAAAGAGAACAACAATCAGCTGACCTACTAAGATTTTGTAAAGATCTTTGATCTGAGCAAATGAGCAAAATTTAAGAGAATTCAGGCACAGAATGCTCTGTGCCTGAGTTTTGTATTACTGACCGGTAGTTTGGTGAGTAAGTGCGGGCCGGTAATACAAAGCTCAGGCACATTATTTTGTAATTTTGAAAGGAGCAAACATAATATGTTTAAGTATGTATTGAAGCGTATTGGACTTATGCTGCTGAGTGCATTTATCATTATGACCATGCTGTTCATTTTGATTAAGCTGCTGCCTAATACGGTTGTTGATGTACAGGGAGGCTACGCTGAGCAAACAAAGGCTATGTATGAGGCATGGGGATATAACAAGCCCATCATGGTGCAGTATGGCATCTTCTTGCGAAAAGTATTCCTGGAATGGGATTGGGGCTTTTGTACTAAAGTAGGTACATTCCTGCAGCCGGTTACACAGTATCTGGCCAGCAAACTACCTGCAACTTTGTATGTAAACTTTGTGGCATTGCTGATTTCGTTGCCCTTGGGTATTGTTCTGGGTATGCTGGCAGCAATCTTTAAAAACAAATGGCAGGATCAGGTGATCAATGTATTTATTATGATGTTTATCTCTGTTCCTTCCTTTGTATACGCATTTTTGTTGCAGTACTTCATTGGTTTCAAACTCGGACTTTGCCCGTTGGTTATGGAAAGTGGTACCGATTACTTTACATGGACGATGTTCCACTCAGCAATCATGCCGATTCTGGCTCTGTCCTTTGGCACCATTGCTGGTGATATGCGTTTGGTTCGTGCGGAATTGACTGAAACATTGACCACTGACTATATGCTGTTGGCTCGTACCAAGGGTCTCACCAGAAAGCAAGCAACTTTCCGTCATGCGTTCCGTAACTCGCTGGTACCTTTGATGCCTACTTTCATGGCAGATGTAATTTATGTAATCAGTGGTTCTATGATTATTGAACAGATTTTTGCTGTACCCGGTATTGGTAAAACCTATTTGCTTTCCATTAGTACTCGTGACTACAGTGTATTTATGGCAATCAGTATGTTTTATGTAATTATTGGTTTGGTAGCAGGTATCGTATTCGACCTTAGCTATGGCTTTATTGATCCTAGAATTCGTATGGGAGGAGGTAAGAACAATGAATTGTCCTGATGATAAGATCAAACAGATCCCAAAAGAAAAATTTGCCTTTGTTCATAAGGATCAGCGTCTTCATGATCGTGAATTAGAAACGAAGCCGATTGGCTTCTTTAAAGATGCGATGCTTCGCTTCTCTCGTAATAAAGGTGCGGTTGTTTGTGCGATTATTATTTTGGTGTTAGCGATCTATGCTGTGCTGGCTCCCATGGTTTCCAATGTTGGTCCCAGCGTGAAAGATGGATACTACTCATATGCTCTGCCCAAACTTAGTACTGAATTTGATATGGGATTTTGGAATGGCTGTTCTGATGAAAAGATGAACCAGCAAACCTATGACTATTACAGTAATATTCCCGGTGCTATTGCGGAACTTCAGGGAAAAACTGAGGAATTGATTGCAAATCGTAGACAGAAAATGTATAACGTTTCATTGGATTCTTATCGCAAAGTCGGATACGTGAATATGCTTCTGACAGCCGATGAGTTCCAAAAAGTATTGGATTATCAGGAAGAAACCGGTATCCAGTTGATGTATCCTCTGGTAGATGAAGAACAGATCGTATGCCAGGCATACAGACAAGATCCGAATGCTTGGTTTAAAACTGACCAAAAGGGTGTAGCTGAAAGAAACGGTATGGGTGAGGTGATCAATATTTACCTGACCGATGAAAATAGTGCCGATGGTTATGCCTATTATATCTCCAGACAGAATAATACCCAGTATGAGATTCGTACGTTGTATTATGACTGGTATATTTATGAAAATGGCTTTGAACCCTGTTTTGCTTTTGGTGCTGATGAGTATGGTTATGACATTTTTGCTCGTCTGGGATCTGGTGCCCGCCTTTCTCTGACTCTGTCCATTACTGCAGCTTTGGTAAATCTGATTCTTGGTATCATCATCGGTGCATTGGAAGGTTACTATGGCGGAGCCTTTGACTTGATTTTCGAACGTATTAAAGATATTTTGTGGTATGTACCTACAATGGTATTTATGACTCTGTTCCAAATGTATTTCTCTAAGAGCTTGGGACCGCTTGTTGCCATGTTCTTTGGTTTTATCTTCTTTGGATGGATCTCTTCTTCATCCACAGTACGTGCCCAGTTCTATCGTTACAAAGGTCAGGAATACGTTATGGCAGCCCGCACCTTGGGTGCAAAAGATAGACGACTGATCTTCCGTCATATTCTGCCGAATGCTGCGGGATATATTATCACTGCTTCGGTATTGACTATCCCCGGAACGATCTTCTCTGAGGCAACCTATTCTTATTTAGGTATTGTAAATCTGAATGGCGCCAGCATGACCTCTGTAGGCGCTATGCTCAGTAACGGTCAGGCAGCTCTGTCTACCTATCCCCACTGTGTATTTTTCCCTGCACTGTTCCTGTCATTGCTGCTGATTTGTTTTAACATTTTTGGTAATGGTCTGCGTGACGCCTTTAATCCGTCACTGCGTGGATCAGAAGAATAAAAGGAGGAAATCATGAAAGAATTAGAAGTAAGAAATCTTCGGATTTCCTTTAAGACCAACAATGGTCATGTAAGAGCGGTTCGCGATATCAGCTTTGATTTGGAAAAGGGTGAAACTCTGGCCATTGTAGGTGAATCCGGTTCCGGTAAGTCTGTTACTGCTAAGGCTATGCTTGGTATTCTGGCCGGTAATAGCGTGGTAGAAGGCGGTGAAATCATCTACAAGGGTGATGATCTGCTGAAGTACACCGAAAAAGATTTTAATCGTATTCGTGGTAATAAGTTCACTATGATCTTCCAGGATCCGCTGTCTTCTTTGGACCCTATTATGAAGATCGGTAAACAGATGACGGAAGCGACTCTTTTGAATGGTAAAACCAATCAGAAGAATGCTAAAAAAGAATACAAGAAATATATGCTTCTGTTGACTAAGCTGATGAAAGAGGCAGGCTGCAGTGAAGCATCTTTGGCTAACTTGGCTTCCTTTGATAAACGGATCCGTGAAGGTAGTGTTGTGGAGAGCAAGTACAGAGAATCCAACGAATATCTGGATTCTACATTATTGACTCTCCGCAAATTGGAAGTTTCCGTTTTCGGCGACGACAAAACTCTGTTTGAAAAAGATTATAAAGAATATACCGATAAGCTGACTAAGGCTAACAATCTGTGGAAAGCCGGCGACAGTACTTTGGTTACCGATAGCGCGGCTGCATTGGAAGAAGCTGTAAAGAGCGGCGATGTGGAACGGATTAAGAAGGCGATCGAGGAACTGAAAGTCAACACCCGTACGGAGATCGAAGCCGAGACTCCCATGTTCTACACCGGTGATTACGATTATAATTCTTTGAAAGAGGACCTGGCGAAAGCCATTGCATATTCAAAGGAAAAACAGGTTCCTTTGAAAGAAAAGGTAGTTAAAGATCTGAAAGAAGCTCGTCATATCTTTGAAGAAGAAAATTTGGATATCAAATTGGCTCAGAAAACAATTGCAGCCTTGGCTAAACAGGTTGATGAAGCCATTGACCGTGTGAAATTGCAGAAGAATAGTGATGCTTATACCTTCCGTTCCAGTATGGAGCAGGGTATCAAGCGTTATGCTGAGGGTGTGAAGAAAAATCCTAAAGAGCTGAAGCGTGTGGAAGCAGAAACCGCTAAACGTGAGAAGAAGCTTGCGAAAGGTGCAGATGCTCCTAAAGTTGTACCGGCTCAGACTGTTGATTTGGAATTGACCCGAGAGAATATGCTGCGTGCCATTGATAAGTTGGTAGTCAGCTATGAAACGGAGCTGGCTGATACCCATGAGAAGGACTACGCTGCACTGGCCAAGGAAATGATCGTATTTCTGGAAAATCAGGCAGTTGCCATGGTAAATAAGGTGACTAAGCAGATGGCCTATGACAAAGCGATCCGTATCATGGAAGATGTGGGTATTAAAGACCCTGAAAAGCGTTTCAATCAGTATCCCTTTGAGTTTTCCGGCGGTATGCGTCAGCGTATCGTAATTGCCATTGCTGTGGCTGCTAATCCTGATGTTTTGATCTGTGATGAGCCCACCACTGCATTGGACGTTACCATTCAGTCTCAAATTTTGGAGCTGATCAACGAAGTAAAGCGTAAACGTAATATTACGGTTATTTTCATTACCCATGATCTGGGTGTTGTAGCAAACATGGCTGATAAAGTAGCTGTTATGTATGCCGGTAAGATCGTGGAGAAGGGTACAGTAGATGAGATCTTCTATGATCCGAAACATCCTTACACCTGGGCACTGCTGGGTTCTATGCCGGATTTGGATACTTCTGAAAAATTGGAAGCAATTCCCGGTACTCCTCCGAACATGATCTATCCTCCTAAGGGAGATGCCTTTGCAGATCGTAACCAGTATGCTATGCAGATTGATTTCGAAGAACAGCCGCCTATGTTTAAGGTAACCGATACTCATTATGCAGCTACTTGGCTCCTGCATCCGGATGCACCTAAGGTGAATCCGCCTAAGATCATTACCGATCGTATTGAGCGTATGAAAAAGATGGAGGGAGAACAGAAATGATGAATCAAGAAAACATTTTGGAAGTATCCCACCTGAAACAGTACTTTGGTAAAAGTGATTTTAAGGCTGTGGATGACGTTAGCTTTTTCATTAAGAAAGGTGAAGTACTGGGCGTAGTAGGTGAGTCCGGCTGTGGTAAGACCACCACTGGCCGTTCTATCATTAAACTCTACAATGCCACCTCCGGTGACGTATACTTTAAAGGTCAGCGTATTGTAGCCGGTACCCGTTCCTATGTTGAAGCGATCGCAGCGGAAAAGAAAGCCAGTGATGAGCGTATTGCGGAGTATAAAAAGGCTGGTAATTCTGCTGCTGTAAAAGAAGAAAAAGCTAAGTTCAAGGCGTTTGAGGCTGAGCAGAAAAAGCTGATCGAAGAAGCAAATAATGATAGCAAAAACTGTGTAAAGCTATATCGTGAACGCCGTGTAAAAGAGATCCGTGAAGAGTTTGAAGCTAAATTTGCCGGTGCCAGCGGCAGTGAAAAAGAAACTCTGATCAAAGAGCGCGATCATCAGCTGAAAGAAGCTGAAAAAGAGAATATTGTAACCAAGATCCAGATGATCTTCCAGGATCCCATTGCCTCCTTGAATCCTCGTATGACCGTACGTGAGATTATTGCAGAAGGTCTGCGTATTCAGGGCATCAAAGATGAAAAATACATTGATGAACGTGTATATGGTGTGCTGGAAAAGGTAGGTTTGGTAAAGGAACACGCTAGCCGTTATCCCCATGAGTTCTCCGGTGGTCAGCGTCAGCGTATCGGTATTGCTCGTGCAATTATCATGAATCCTGAAATGATCATTGCCGATGAGCCAGTGAGCGCTCTGGACGTATCCATTCAGGCACAGGTAATCAATCTGCTGAATGATCTGCGTAAGGAAATGGGTCTGACCATTATGTTCATTGCCCACGACCTTTCCGTTGTAAAATACTTCTCTGATCGTATCGCCGTTATGTATTTCGGTAAGATTGTAGAACTTGCGGATTCTGATGAACTGTTCCGTAATCCGATGCATCCCTATACCAAATCCTTGCTGTCTGCGATTCCGTTGCCGGACCCCAACTATGAGCGTCAGCGTCAGCGTATCGTATATCAGCCCACATTGGATCATGATTATAGCCAGGAAGGTCCTACTCTGCAGGAGATCGCTCCCGGTCACTTCGTAAGCTGTAATACAGAAGAACTGAAGCGCTATCAGAGTGAACTGAAATAAGTGAGGTCGTAATGAGCGATAAACGTAGATCAGCATTGATCCATTTTACCGTTCTGGCGGTGATGGTGCTTTTGGCTGCTTTTGGTATTGCCTGGTATGAGATTTCTCAATACGGTGCAAGCTATGTAAACTGGATGCGGTTTCTCTGTGATGGCTTTTTTGTGGTGGGTATTCTGCTGCTTTGCTTTGGCGGTATGGTTTGGATCTCACAGGCTGGCGGTTTTCACGCACTGTCCTATCTGTTTTACACAGTGGGTTACATGTTTAGCGCCAGCAAAAGTCGTTTTAATAAGCGTAAGAACTTTTACGAATACAAGGTCGAAAAGATGACAAAGGAAGCTGATAAAGATCGATCTTTACAGCATCACATCTTGATTGCCGGAGCAGTAAGCTTTGTGATTTCAATCGTATTTTTGGTTTTGTTTTATCAATAAGTATTAAAAAAGCGGATTGTCATAACTACGATGTGTGTTATGTCAATCCGCTCTTTTACATGGAAAATCTATAGACGTCTGCCTTGCTGGATTCGGGCGGTATCCATGGCAGTTCTCATTGCATTGAGAACTGCTTTTTTGTTGCCTGTCCACTGAGGTTCGATCAAAATCGACTTGGGACCGTCGCCGGTTAGGCGGTGGATCACCAACTCCGGCGGTAAGATCTCGAGACAATCGAATAAGACAGAAAAATATTCTTCCATAGACAGAGTTTTAAATCTACCGGCCTCAAAATCGGAAGCCAGATCCGTTCCCTGCAGTACATGCAGAAGCTGCAGTTTTACGCCGTCGGCCGGTAGCTGCCCGGTGGGAAGAGCCGTGAGCTTTTGGCGCGTGAGCGCTTTGCCTACATAAGCAGCCGATTCGATCATTTGCTCAGGCGTTTCGCCGGGAAGGCCGAGGATCAAATGTACGATTACCGAAAGGCCGCGGGCCTTAAGATTGACGACGGCTTCATCGAAAACGGAAAGGTCATAGCCACGGCGAATATAGGCAGCTGTGGTGGGGTGAATCGTCTGCAGACCCAGTTCCACCCAAACGGGTTTGATTTGGGCCAGACGCTCTAATAAATCCAGAACAGGTTCAGGGAGGCAATCGGGGCGGGTACCTATGGAGAGGGCTACGATGTCAGGGTGGTTGATGGCCTCGGTAAAAATACGCTCTAAATGGTGAAGGGGCGCATAAGTGTTGGTGTAAGCCTGAAAGTAAGCAATGTAGGGACCGCCTGCGGTTTTAAGGGATACCTGAGACTTGGCAGCTTCGATTTGCTCAGTAATGGGAGCAGGGGCAGCGGCAAAATCACCGGAGCCGCCGGCACTGCAGAAGATGCAGCCGCGAGTATCCAAGGTGCCGTCGCGGTTGGGGCAGGTCATACCGCCGTTTAAAGAGATTTTATAAACCTTTGTGCCAAAAGTCTGACGCAGATATTGATTTAAAGAATAATAGTGTTCCATGGATGATTCCTTTTTAAAATGATAGAATGATTATACAAGATTTGTCTTGACAAGGAAAGAGGGTTTCGCATAGAATGTAGGAAATAAGTTCCGCATATGGAATACAAATGTAATACGAAAGAACAAGGAGGAGCGAAACGAAAATGGAACAGAAATTCGAACAGAAACTTCGCTTTGGTACGGCCTATCATGGCAACCGTATGTTGCATCATGCAAGACAGGACTTTTTAGATATCGCAACCAGCGGTATGGATTTGGTAGTTCATATGTTTACACATAATGACTGGGATCGTCATAAAGAAGTTATGAAAGAGATGATCGCCATGTCGGCGGATGCCGGTTTGGAGAGCTGGGTGGATAACTGGGGTATCGGTGGCCCTCCCGGTGAAAAATCTCACTTTTTGGCTTATTATCCTGACAGCCATATGTATCTGTCCAATGGCGATATGGATCCGGTACGTGCCTGCGTGAACAGCCCTGATTTCCGTAAATTTACCAGAGAGTGGATCGATACTGTATATTATATTGGCGGTCGTACGATTTTCTGGGATGAGCCCCATATGCCGCAGAAAAAGATCGGCGACAAGACTTATTATGGTTGTACCTGTCCTCGTTGCCGTAAATTGTTTGAAGAGAAATATGGTCGTCCTATGCCGGAGTTCTCTGATGCAGAGGCTGAGGCATTCGGTACCGACTCCATCGTGGATTACTTCCGCGAAATGACCGAGTACAGCGCTTCCAAGGGTATGAAGAACGTGGTATGCGTAATGCTTGGCACCTACGGTATGAGTCTGGAAGTAGTTGACAAGATCATGACCCTGCCTTACATGGACAACATTGGTTCCGATCCGTACTGGCTGGGTAAAAAGAAAGGAAATCCGGATTTCAACGTATACGAATTTGTATATGAGGGTACCCGTGAGAACCTGCGTGTGGCTGATCAGTTTAAGAAAGATCATAACATTTGGATCCAGACTTATTCGACTCCTAGAGGCGAAGAAGAGGATATTATTCAGGCTTATGAGGCTGCTTATGATGCCGGAGCCCGTACCATTTTGAACTGGGGCTTCTATGGAAGTGATGCCAACGATTATGGTGCCAAGAATGCTGCTGTAACCTGGGCGAAAACCAAGCAGGCCATCGAACGCGTACGTAATCTGGAACGCGATAAAATCCTGGCGCTGAACCGAAAATTGTACATGAAATAATCCGTTTGCAACGGGGCGATCAGAATTCGAGGATATATTGAAAAAGGCCTTCAGCTGCTCGAAGCAACATACCACGGTAGTTGCTGAGAACAGCTGAAGGCTTTGTTACGTTCCCACTGAACTTTTATAGGCCGTGGGTGATAAACCTGTCACCCGTTTGAACATTCTCGTAAAATGATGAATACTGCTGTAGCCAAGATGCTCTGAAATCTGGGTCATGTTAAGACTGCCTTGACGGATGAGTTTCTTGGCTTCCTTTATTTTTAGTGCGATCCAGTAGTCTACCGGGCTGGTTCCGGTGGATTCTTTGAAAATGCGGCACAGATAGGTGCGGCTAATGGAAAAGTGTTCACATAAAAGCGGCAGTGAGGGAGGCTCGATCATGTGAGCTTCGATAAAATTTTCGATGGAGTCAACCAGCGTGCTTTCAGCCATTAAACGGGCATCGGGGGTATGCTGCATGGCTCGGACGGAGGCATCGTCGCTGCGGATCAGCGCAAACAAAAATTCCACCAAATAGCATTGCATGAGCTGAACGGAGCCCTGCTTGGCATGGGAAAAATCCAGAGGAGATTTGTTTTCATATTCGCCGGAGATCTGCCCGAGCGCATTCTGAGCCTCGGCTAAAAATAATGATAAAACCTTCTGGGAGCCCTTTTCTAGAGAGAAGATCTTCTTGTTGAAGGTGGACATGAGGGGACTGCGACAGGCGAAGGATACTACCACTACGTTGCTGGCATCCACATGATTGGCGATGTGGGAATGCATCTCCATGGGCTGATGAAAGATCACCTGTCCCTTTTCTAAAGTGATACCGATGCCATCCACGATGGCATTGATGCGTCCGTCATCGACATACACCATTTCCCAAAAGTCATGTCGCTCCGGGGGATGATAAAAATGTTTGTCAAATTCAAAGTAGTAGAGAGAATGAAACCCGGAAATTTCGATTTCAGGTTGGATGGGAACTAATTCGAAAGCCATAAAGATCTCCGTTCTAAAGCGCATGGGCGTGCTGTGAGTGCCGTATATATAAGGAAGAAATTCACACACGAAAATTATGCTGTGTACGATATGTTAAATATTTGGAATCATAAGCTAAAGACTTTTAAGCTATTATAGCATACAATTAGAACATGGACAAGTAACGAAATCGTCTCGGAAGCGAGACCAACATATAAGGAGGAAAAGACAAATGAATGTATTAGCAATTGGATGTCATCCCGATGATATTGAAGTGGCCTGCGCAGGTACCATGGCCAAATATAAACAGCAGGGCCACCACGTGATCGTATGCCATGTGGCCAACGGAAATCTGGGTCATGAGATCATACAGCCCGATGAACTGCGTGCCATGCGTATTCAGGAGGCAAAAAATGCCGGAGCGCTGGCCGGTATCGAGGTCATTACCTGTGATGTGGGTGATCTGATGGTGTATCCTAATGAAGAACAGCGCAATAAAGTAGTGGAAGTGATCCGCTATGCAAAACCCGACGTGATCATTACCCACAGCCCTAACGACTATATGCCTGACCATACTGCAGTAAGCAAATTGGCCTTCGATGCCAGCTTTGCAGCCAGCTGCCCTCACTACATGAATGGCGTAGGCATTCCGGTAACGCCCTTGTACTATATGGACACTTTAGCCGGTGTGAATTTCCTGCCCACGGAATATGTGGACATTACCGATACCATCGATCTGAAGCTGGAAATGCTGGAGTGTCACATCAGCCAGATGAAATGGATGCGTGATCACGACAATATCGATTTTGCTGAGTTCGTAAAATCCTGTGCCCGTTTCCGCGGTCTGCAGTGCGGTGTACAGTATGCAGAAGCCTTCACTCAGTGTATGGCATGGCCGAAGCTGACTACCAAGCGCATGCTCCCGTAAGATAACTGAAAGGCAGTACCTATGAGAAGTTTCGCGCATGGCGCGAAAAAGGACGAAATATCTCAAACTGACTTTGTTAAGGAGGAACCGAATATGACGTATCGTAGAATTCGTTTTGGCCAGATCGGTGGCAGCAAGGTGATCGATTTTGCTGTGCAGGAACTGGTAAAATATTTGAAACAGATGGATCCAAAGCTGGTGGTGGACGTACTGCAGCTGACAGAGGTAAACGAGTCTTTTAAGGGACTGATCTGGGTGGGCTGCGATGAAAAACTGGCAGCGAATCTGCCTAAGGTGGATGTGCCTGCTCTGGATGATGGCATTGCCATTGACGTAAAGAATGGTGAAGGTTACATCACCGGTACCAATGAGCGCAGCGTATTGTTGGCGGTGTATCGCTTCCTGAAAGCGCTGGGCTGTGATTGGGTGCGCCCTGGTAAAGAGGGCGAGCGTATTCCTGCGAAAACGATTGAAAATGTAAATGTAGCTATCAATGAGGCTGCCAGCTATCGCCACCGTGGTGTTTGTATCGAGGGTGCCGATACCTATGAAAATATTGTGGACATGATCGACTACCTGCCTAAGGTAGGTTTGAATGAATATTTCATTCAGTTCTTGGTGCCCGGACAGTTCTTTGTTCGTTGGTATCAGCATCTGGGAAATCCGTATCTGGAGCCTGAAAATCTGACCCGTGATGATATCGCTGCCATGACGGTTAGCTTTGAGGCTGAAATTGCCCGCCGCGGCATTGGCTATCATAAGACCGGTCACGGCTGGACCTGCGAGCCCTTTGGTATTGATGGTACCGCTTGGGATTCCGATCGGGATTACGGTTTGGACGAGAAGACCCGTCAGTATTTGGCCGAGGTAAAGGGCAAACGTGAACTGTGGGGCAACGTGCCGCTGAATACTAACCTGTGCTATTCTAATCCGGAAGTACGCGGTAAGATGACCGATGCCATGACCGCATATTGTAAGGAGAACAAGAATATCGATATTCTGCATTTCTGGCTGGCAGATGGCACCAACAACCACTGCGAATGTGAAGAATGCCAGAAGAAGCGTCCTGCCGATTGGTATGTGACCATGCTGAATGAACTGGACGAGAAGATGACTGCCGCCGGGGTGGATACCAAGGTAGTATTTCTGATCTACGTTGATCTGCTGTGGGAGCCTTTGACCGAAAAGATCAAGAATCAGGATCGTTTCATTCTTATGTTTGCCCCGATCACCCGCATTTATGGTGAAAATTATACTGATGCTTTGGAATATGAAGGTGAGCTGCCGCCCTATGTGCGCAACAATCTGATCATGCCCAGAGCTTTGAACCAGAATCTGGAGCATCTACGCCGCTGGCAGAAAGATTTCAAAGGCGATAGCTTCTCCTTCGACTATCATTTGATGTGGGCTCATATGTCTGACCCCGGTTATGAACGCTGCGCCAAGAATCTGTTTGAGGATATGCGTGATCTGCATAAGATCGGTCTGCAAGGTATGAGCAGCTGTCAGATTCATCGCGTATTCTTCCCCACGGCAATGCCCTTCAATATGATGGCTGCTGCTTTGTGGAATGAAAATGCCGACTACGATGAGGCTGCCGATGCGTACTATGCTTCAGCCTTCGGTGAGGATGCAGCATTGGTTCGCGAGTATATGAAAACTTTGTCTGATTTGATGCTGGTATATCATGCCGGTGCTACCGGTTTTGTCGAAGGCCCTTATTGTAAGGACTATGCTGCTATGTATGCTGCAGTGGAAAACTTTAAACCTGTGATCGAGCGTAATGCTGCCAAGGAAGGTCCTTGTCAGGAGGATTGGCAGATGCTGAAGCTTCACAGTGAGTACACCGTACTGTTCGTGAAGACCTTCGAACTCTTGGAAAAGGGTGATGAAGAACAAAAGGCAGAAGCCGCCAATCAGTGGATCGACTTGATTCGCCGCAATGAGCTGGCTGCGCAAAAGGTGCTGGATGTGCATAATTCTTCTATCGTATTACAGGGGCGATGGAAAATGAACAACTTTGCAATCTAATTATAATTTCATCTCTTGATAAGGAGGTAAATGTTATGACATACCGTAGAATCCGTTTAGGTCAGATTGGGGCCGGCAAAGTGACTGACTTTGCGCTGCAGGAACTGATAAAATACTTAAAACAGATGGACAGCAAGCTGGTGATCGATGTACTGCAGCTGCCGGCCATCGATGAAAATTATAAAGGCATTATTTGGGTGGGCTGCGACGAAAAGCTGGCAGCACAGCTGCCAAAGGTTGATGTGTCCGCACTGGATGATGGTATTGCCATCGCAGTGGAGCAGGGTGAGGGGTATATTACCGGTACCAATGAGCGCAGCGTATTGCTGGCGGTGTATCGCTTCCTGAAAGCACTGGGCTGTGATTGGGTCCGTCCCGGTAAAGAGGGAGAGCGTATTCCTGCCAAAAACGTTGAAAAGGCTGAGATCAATGTGACCATTAACGAGGCGGCCAGCTATCGTCATCGTGGTGTCTGCATCGAAGGAGCCGATACCTATGAAAATATCTATGATATGATCGATTACCTGCCCAAGGTAGGCCTCAATGAATATTTTGTGCAGTTCATGGTGCCCGGTACCTTCTTTAAACGCTGGTACAACCATGAATTCAATCCTAAACTGGAGAAGGAACCCCTGAGCCGTGAAGAGATCGCTGCCATGACCGTGAGCCTGGAAGGCGAGATCGTACGCCGTGGCCTTGGTTATCATAAGACTGGTCATGGTTGGACCTGTGAACCCTTCGGTATCGATGGTACTGCGTGGGATTCCCAGAGACAATATGAAGTACCGGAAGAGACCTATCAGTACTTGGCAGAAGTAAACGGTAAACGTGAACTGTGGGGCAATGTGCCGCTGAACACTGAGCTGTGCTATTCCAATAAGGAAGCACGGGATAAGATGACCGATGCCATTACCGAATACTGTAAGGTTAACAAACATGTGAGCATTCTGCATTTCTGGCTGTCCGATGGTTATAACAATCACTGTGAGTGTGCTAATTGTGTAACCAAGCGTCCTGCTGACTGGTATATGATCATCCTGAATGAGTTGGATGAAAAGCTGACCGCTGCTGGTGTTGACACTAAGATCGTATTCCTGATCTATCATGGCCTGCTGTGGGAGCCGGTGGAGGAAAAACTGAATAATCCTGACCGATTTATCATGATGTACGCGCCCATCAGCCGAGAATATGGTAAAGATTATACCGAATCCTTAGAATACAATGAAGAGCTTCCGCCTTACGTGCACAATAAGTGTGTAGCTCCTACCTCCCTGAATCAGAATATGGCGCATCTGCGTCGCTGGCAGGAAGGCTTCAAAGGCGACAGTTTCTCCTTTGATTATCATTTGATGTGGGCTCACTGCTCCGATCCCGGTTATGAACGCTGTGCCCGCAACCTGTTCAACGATATGCGTGATCTGCATAAGGTTGGTCTGGAAGGTATGAGCAGCTGTCAGATCCAGCGTACCTTCTTCCCCACTGCACTGCCGTTCAACATGATGGCCGCTGCCCTGTGGGATGAAAACTGCGATTATGACACTGAAGCCGATGCCTATTATGCCGCAGCCTTTGGTGAAGATGCAGCACTGGTTCGTGAATACTTGAAGACCTTATCCGAACTGATGCTGGTGTATAATGCACCTGCCCGTGGTGTTGTGAAAACACCTTATTGTACCGATTACGAAGCCGTGAAGGCTCTTTTGGAAAACTTCAAACCTGTCATTGAGCGTAATGCCGCTAAAGAAGGTCCCTGTCAGGAAGATTGGCAGCTGCTGGCATACCACACCGAGTATACTAAATTGTTTGTGGAAGCCTTTGAAATGATGGAGCAGGGCGATGAAGCTAAAACAAAGGATGCTGCAGAGCGTTTTGTAGAGCTGATGCGTGAAAACGAATTGTTTGCTCAAAAAGTTTTGGATGTTCAAAATACCGGCCGCGTATTGCTGGGCCGTTGGAACATTCCTTTTGGTAATTATTCGTAATTATAAGTAAGAAATAGGATCTGCGGAGGCCGGACCTGATTGGCAGGCCTCCTGCAGAGCGTTTTGTAAAGGAGAATCTATTATGAGAAGTGCTGTATTTTATGGAAAGCATGATTTGAGAGTGGAAGACTATCCGCTGCCGGAGCTGGGTCCCAAAGACGTGCTCATTCAGGTAAAAGCCTGCGGTATTTGTGGTACCGACGTACATATTTATGAAGGCGATAAGGGTGCGGCCGAAGTACATCCTCCGACGATTCTCGGTCATGAATTTGCCGGTGTGATCGCCGCTGTAGGAAGCGAAGCGACTATGTTTAAGGTGGGCGATCGTGTGTGCATCGATCCGAACCAGTACTGTGGCTGCTGTGAACCCTGCCGCAATGGCATCGTTCATTATTGTGAGCATATGATCGGTTACGGTACCACCATGAACGGTGGTTTTGCAGAATATTGCAAGTGCGATGAACGTCAGGTGTATCGCCTGGGCGACAGCACCACCTTTGAACAGGGGGCTATGACCGAGCCGGTTGCTTGCTGCCTGCACGGTATTGATATGTGTAACATTACCTCCGGCCAGCAGGTTGTAGTGATCGGCGGCGGTATGATCGGCCTTCTGATGATGCAGCTGGCTAAGCTGGCCGGTGCTGCTAAAGTAGCTCTGGTGGAGCCTGTGGCTGAAAAACTGGCTGTGGGTAAGCAGCTGGGGGCCGATGTGATCATCGATCCTATCAACGAGGACGTGGCCGCTGTTCTGAAGGAAAACGGCATGAACTGGATCAATTGTGTCATTGAGTGTGTAGGTAAACCCTCCACCATCGAGCAGGCTATCGAAATCGCAGGTCCTAAGGCTGTGGTTATGATGTTCGGCTTGACCAAACCCGATGAAACCATTTCTGTGAAGCCTTTCCAGATCTTCCAGAAGGAAATTGAACTGAAGGCTTCCTTCATTAATCCCTGTACCCAGAAACGTGCACTGGATCTGATCGATTCCGGACGTCTGGATGTAAGCAGCATGGTTTACGATGTCTGCGGTTTGGATAAGTTGGAGGACATTCTGAAAGATCCGTCCCTGCGTGCTAAAGGAAAATATATTATTAATCCCGAAAAATAAAAAAGGTTCGCTGAGAGCAAAGGTTCGCTGAGAGCGAACCTCGGGAAGAAGCTGCGCTTCATCCGGGATTAGCATTAGTTTACATATTAAAAGGAGATTACGATTATGGATTTCATGTCTACCGTTAAAGGTTCTATGTTGGAAGGTTTCTATCCCGAAGGTTGGGATATGGCAAAAATCGATGCCTGCTGTGAAAAGGGCGTGGAAAGAGAAGATTTCTGGCACGAAGGCTTTCAGCCTCTGGCCTGCGAAAACATTTATGAATTTGATACCAAGATGGGTCACGAGATCGCTCTGCAGATCAAATTGGCCCGCGAACGCGGTGAAAAACTGGCCATGATCATTCCCGTAGGTCCCATGGGTATGTACAAATGGGCTGTATACTTCCTGAAAGAGTGGAACGTATGCTGCGACCATGTATACACCTTCAACATGGACGAGTGGGCTGATGGCGAAGGCAATACCCTGCCCAGCGACAATCCCGCTGCTTTCGAATACTGCATGAAGGAAGCTTTCTTCAACAAACTGGGCGACTTGACTGTTCCTGAGAATCAGCGTAACTTTGCTACCAAAGAAAATCTGCCCACCTACCCCGAGAAGATCGCTAAGCTGAAGGCCGAAGGCGCTAAGCTGATCCTGATCTTCGGTATCGGCCGTATGTGCCACATCGCTTTCTGGGAGCCCCACTTTGCTGCTGAGTTTGCCACCGAGGAAGAATGGAAAGCACAGTGCTACCGCCTGGGTGCAAAGCTGCATCCTCTGACCATCGAGCAGAATGCTCTGACCAGCTTCAAGAGCCGTACCACTCTGGTACCCTGCCGTGCTAACACTGTAGGCCCCGGCCTGATCCTGCAGGCTGATTATATCATTGGCGGTGCTGACGGTGCTCTGGGTCGTGGCATGGGTTGGCAGGGCATGAGCTTCCTGACCACTCTGCATTATGGTCCGTCCACCTGGATCACTTCCAGTTATATTCCCACCATGCCCGGTAAGCTGTTCTATCTGAGCGAACTGGCTGGTCCGTTGGTGGCAGACGTTAACTAAGAGTAGAACCAATCAGAAACTGAGTGAGAACTTAGCTATGAACGAAAATGTAAAAATTCAGGGAGCAGGCGCAGCAGCGTCTGCTTCCGATATCTTATTAGCCGGTAACATTCTGGTGGACATTGTAAAGAACATCGTTTGTTACCCAGAGATCGGTATGCTGGCCAGCATCACTTCTGTGAAACAGGCAGTAGGTGGCTGTGTAACCAACACCGGTATCGATCTGGCCAAGATGGATTCTTCTCTGAAATTAGGTGCCATCGGTAAGGTGGGGCAGGATGCCTACGGCGACTATGTGGTTGAACAGATGAATCTTCATGGCATCGATACCAGCCGGGTGCGCCGCAGTCAGACAGCTCCTACCAGCTTCAGCGATGTCATGAGTCAGCCCAGCGGTGAGCGTACCTTCTTCCATGCACGCGGTGCCAATGCGGAGTTTGGCCCCAATGATATCGACCTGACCGGACTTGATACGAAAATCTTTCACATGGGATACATTATGCTGCTGGACACCTTCGATCAGGAGGATGCTGAATACGGAACCGTTATGGCCTGTCTGCTCAGCCAGGTACAGGCCATGGGCATTAAAACTTCCATCGATGCGGTCAGTGACAGCTTAGGAAGTTATCAGACTAAGATTCCGCCGGCCCTACGCTACAGCAACTACGCCATCGTCAACGAGATCGAAAGCTGCGGTATTTACGGGCTTTCGCCTCGAAATGCTGACGGCTCCCTTTCTGAGGAAGCCATCCGAGAGGCCATGGAAAGAATGGCGGAAGCTGGCGTTCAAGACAAGGTCGTGGTACACTGTAAGGAAGCGGGCTTCTGTCTGGATGTGAAGAGCGGAACCTTTACCCGTGTAAATTCATTGAAAGTCCCGAAAGAAATGATCGCCGGCAGTGTGGGCGCAGGCGATGCCTTTTGTGCAGGTTGTTTGTATGCGTTATCTAAGGACTATAGCGATGAGGAGATGCTGTCCTATGCTTCTGCGGCTGCAGCTTGCAACCTGTTCTCAGAAAATTCGGTAGACGGCATGAAGACCAAGGATGAAATCTGGGAAATGGCCCGGAATTGGGAACGACTACACGCGGAGTGAAGTGTTCCGATATAAATCTATACTGGAGAATTTAACATGTTAGCAAATTTATATGATGTATTACCCAAGGCTCAGGCAGAACATTATGCCGTAGGCCTGTTCAACACCACCGATTCCGATATGCTGCAGGCAGCCATCGAGGCTGCGGAGGAGCTTAGATCTCCCATCATCATCGGTACTGCAGAGGTGCTTTTACCTTATGGTGAGCTGAAACTGATCGCTCCCTCTATTATTGAAGCTGCTAAGCGTGCCACTGTGCCGGTCGTTGTACACTACGACCATGGACTTACCTTCGAACGTTGCATGGAAGCCTTGAAACTTGGCTTTACCAGCATCATGTTTGACGGCTCTGCCGGCGATGTAGCTCAAAATATGGCGGAAACCCGCGAAATGGTTAAGATCGCCCATTCCATGGGCGCTACTGTAGAAGGTGAGATCGGCCATGTGGGTCAGGCATCCAGCGGCGACGAAGCTGCTAAAGATCGTTATACCACCGTACAAGAGGCGCAGGAATTCCTGGCTGCCACCGGCGTAGACGCTCTGGCCATTGCTATTGGTACCGCTCACGGTGCTTACAAAATGAAACCTGAACTGGATCTGCAGCGTCTGCGCGAGATCCGCGCTGCTGTGGATGTACCGCTGGTACTGCACGGCGGTTCCGGCCTGTCCGACGATGATTTCAAAAACACCGTCCGTGATGGTATTGCCAAGATCAATATCTTTACCGATATGTGCGTAGCCGGCTCTCAAGCCAGTGCTCAGGCTTTGGCTGAAGGAAAGGATTATCTGGAGATGCGCAACGCACGCGTAGCCGCCATCAAAGAGACCGTAATGAATAAAATGCGTCTGTTTGGTTCTGTGGGAAAAGCGTGATTGAAAAAGAGTAAATTAAAGAATTACCTTGCAAATTGCATCAAAGCGATGTAACATAAGAAGCAAGAAGGGCGGCATCGCGTGTGTCGCCCTTTATTGTAAAGATGGGAGGTCCCCACTATGAAATTGTATTTTACCGGAGCGGAAGGTGTAATGGAAGGAATCCGTGCTTTGGCTCCCGAACTGTGTTTTGAAATTGATGAGCAAGCTAATTACCGCGTAGCGGTAAAAGAAATTGAAGAGAACGCTCTGAACCTGTCCATTCAGGGAGAGCAGATCACCATCACCTATGGCGGAGGCAAGAGTCGTTTCTTCCGCGCACTGGGAATGTTGGTACAGGCTCTTAAAGATGGTGAAACCGAAAAAACGATCAGCGAGAAACCGCTGTTTACCACCAACGGCACCATGGTGGATATGTCCCGAAATGCCGTTATGACGGTGGATACCGTAAAATTTATGCTGCGCAAAATGGCGCTGATGGGCATGAACATGTATATGCTCTATACCGAAGATACCTATCATGTGGAAAACCGTCCGTACTTCGGTCATATGCGTGGCCGCTATTCTAAAGAAGAAATTAAAGAGATGGATGCTTATGCGCTCATGTTGGGAATTGAACTGGTACCCTGTATTCAGGTACTGGGACATTTAGGAACCCATCTGCGCTGGGCAGACGCTGCTAAATATAAAGATACTGCCGGTGTGGTGCTGGTAGGTGAAGACGAGACCTATTGCTTGATCGACGATATGCTGCGCACCATTGCCGAATGTTTTACCAGCCGCAGAATTCATATGGGTATGGATGAGACTGCCGATCTGGGCTTGGGCGCTTATTTGAAGAAAAATGGCTTTAGAGAGCATACCGACATTTACTTTGAGCATTTGGCCAAGGTAACCGAGATGGCCCAAAGTTATGGTTTTACTCCCATGATGTGGAGTGATATGTTCTTCCGCATGGCAGGAGAAAATCAGGGACTAACGAACTATCGGGATTATGATCCCAGAGTTATATTGCCGGAAAACACCGCTGATCGCCTACCCGAAGGTGTGGAACTGGTATTTTGGGATTATTACAATCCGGATGAAGAGTTTTATGCGGTCAACCTGGAGAAACACATCAATATTATGAAGCGATATACCCTATTTGCGGGCGGTGTATGGGCCTGGAGCGGACACGGTATGCATTATACCCGTTCCATCCGCAATACCATTCCCGCACTGGAAGCCTGCAAGAAAGCGGGTACCAAAGAGGTGATCGCCACCGTATGGCATAATGGGGCTGAGTCCTGTCATATCATGGCGTTAGCCGGTTTTGCCATGTATACGGAGTTCGATTATTCCGGTCATTATGATGAAGAGGCTGTTAGAGCCTGTGTGCGCCGGGTACTGGGCATCGAGTATGAAGACTTTTTAAGAACGGAAGATGTGGAATATCCCCATGGAAATAACTATTATACCGGCGCATCCCGGGCACTGCTGTATAACGATCCGTTGCTGGGTCTGATCGATTGTCATGTGCAGGAGTTCGAAACTGAAAATTATTATAAAAACTGCAGCGAGAAGCTGGCAGCCGTGGGTGAAATCCTGCCGGAAGCAGCCGCTCAAGATGGTGATATGTTTGCACCGGCCTTTGAGGTAATGCGTCGCCTGAGCAATGTGCTGGAAATGAAGGCGGATTTTGGCGTCCGGTTGAAAGAAGCCTACGATGCAAAGGATACGGCGACTCTTGCCCTGCTTTACAAAGAATGCGACAAGATCATGGCTCGTCTTGCCGCCCTGCGGCTGGCACATCGAAATGCCTGGATGAAGTACTACAAGAGCTTTGGCTGGGAAGTGCATGACATTCGCTATGGCGGTTTGATGCAGCGTTTCGATACCACCAAGATGCAGCTGGGGGCTTATATTCGTGGCCTGCAGCCGAAGATCGAGGAACTGGAAGAAGATCGCCTGTGGTTCGACGGCAATCTTCCTGAGGGGGAGGCATTCGGTGGAAGATTCTTGTGGAATCGATACGATAAGCTTACCACTACCGGCATTTTGCCGTAAGAAAGGAAAAGGACAATGACAAATGCAGAATTAATTATAGAAGCTAAAAAGGCCAGAGAGTTTGCCTATGCGCCCTATTCTCATTTCTGGGTGGGCGCTGCTCTGGAAACAAAGGACGGTAAAATCTACCGGGGCTGCAATGTGGAAAATTCCGCTTTTGGTCCCACCAACTGTGCAGAGCGTACTGCCTTTTTTAAGGCGATCTCGGAAGGAAATCGTGAATTTGCTCGAATCGCCATTGTGGGAGGCATGGAGGGAACCGAGGCGGATAAACCCTGTGCACCCTGCGGTGTATGCCGTCAGGTGATGAACGAATTTTGTGATCCGGATACCTTTGAAATCATTTTGGCGGACGGAAACGGCGGCGAATTGGTATTCACCTTAAAAGAAATGTTGCCATCGGTAGTGGGCGGCATTCAGTTTCAAGCGGAAGCATGAGGAGATAGATATGATCGACACTCGTAAAATTGAAATGAAAGAAGCCTACGATGTAATCGTGGTGGGCGGAGGCATCGCCGGTGTGGCTGCGGCTGTGGCAGCCGCTCGACATGGTGCTAAAACATTGTTGATGGAAAAATTGCTGGCTCTGGGCGGGCTGGGCACCGTTGGCCTGATCAGTTGGTATGAGCCCCTGTGCGATGGTATGGGCAAACAGATGGTGCGCGGCATAGGTGAGGAACTGATCCGATTGTCCATTCAATACGGCTTTGAAGATCTGCCGAAGGAGTGGGGCGGTACCACTGAATTTATAAATGGAAAAGGAAGATTTGCCACCCATTATTCTCCTACGGTTTTCTCGTTAGCTATGCAGAATTACTGTGCGGAAAATGGCGTAACCATTCGCTACGACAGTTTGGTGACCTATCCTGATATGGATGGGAATCGCGTGAAGGGAATCATTGCTGAAGGGGTAGGCGGTAAGGAATACTTCCCCTGTAAGGTCTGCATCGATGCCAGCGGCAGCGCTGTGCTGTGCCGCGAAGCCGGCATGGAAACGGAAGTGGGCGAGAACTTCTTCTCTTATGTGGCTCATGGCTTCGATGATAACGATGTGCAGAAATATAATGAAAGCGGCTACATGCATCGTCTGCGCACCTGGAAGTGGTGCGGCAGTGATTTGAACGGAAATGGGCATCCGGAAGGGTATGGCATGATGAAGTGCGAAACCGGTGATGATGTGAATAACTTCATTCAAATCGGTCACGACCGTTTGTTCAAACGGATGATTGACCGCATTGCTGATGGGGAAGATAAAAATCGTCAGGATATTATGACTCTGCCCATGATGCCGCAGTACCGCAAGATCCGCCGCATGGTGGGTGATTATACTCTTACCGGTGAAGAAGACGGCAAGAGCTGTGAGCGTCTGGTGGGACGTTTCGGTGATTTCCGCAAGAAAGACCGTCATTTTGAACTACCCTACGAAACTTTGTATAACAGTAACTTCCCCAACATCTTTGCAGCAGGTCGTATTATTTCGGCCACTGGTGATGGATGGGAATTGACTCGTGTGATCCCGGTATGTGCCCTCAGCGGCCAGGCCGCAGGAACGGCGGCGGCTCTTTGTGCAGCTTCCGGCTGCGAGGCAGGTAAGCTTGACATTGCTTTGCTACAGCAGACACTGAGAGATGACGGCGTGATCGTGGATTAAGGGAAGAGAAATCAATCATTTTTCGGCTGTGCCGAAGAAAAGAGGTGCTATATGAAACAATTAAATTGGGGTGTAATCGGTGCGGGCGGTATTGCCAGAAAGCGCACCATTCCCGGAATTATGCTGGCTGAAAATGCAAAGCTGACCGCCATTATGGACGTGAACGAGGCGGTTTTAGCCGAAATGACGGCAGAATATAATGTGAAAGGCTATACCACTGTAGAAGAGCTTTTGGCAGATCCCAATGTGGATGCGGTGTACATTGCATCTCCGGTATTTGCTCATTTGGAACAGGTGAAGCTGGCCGCTGCAGCCGGTAAGCATATCCTGCTGGAGAAGCCTCTGGGACGCAGCACGGAAGAATGTGAGGAAATGATCCGCATTTGTAAAGAGGCCGGTGTAAAAGGCGGTACTGCCTTTATGATGCGTTTCCACACCTATCACATGCAGATCAAAAAGCTGATCGAGGATGGAGTGCTGGGTAACATTGTGTCTGCCCGTGTGCAGCAGATCTTCTGGTATCCGGATCTGCCCAACTGCTGGCGTCAGCAGAAAGCTCTGTCCGGCGGCGGTGCGCTGATGGATGTGGGCGTGCATAATATTGATGTGGCAGAGTTCATTATTGGTAGCCGTACCAAGCGTGTGACCGGCTTTACCGATACCCGTACTTTCAGCTATGATGTGGATGACTGTTGCCAGCTGCTGATCCAGCTGGAGAACGGTGCGGTGGCTTATATTGATGGTGCCTTCAATATGCATGGTACCCCCGGACTTAATGGCGGACCGGCAGGCATGCTGTTGGAAGTGTACGGCACGAAGGGCAGTATCTTGGCTCAGGGAACCGTTGGTCAGGTGGAGACCGGCACGATTTCTGCCTTTGTGATTGGTGCCGATGGTAAAAGAGAAGCATTGGAGTTTGAACCGAACTTCACCAGCATGTATGCGAAAGAAATCGCAGCTTTTGGCGAGGCGGTTATGAATGATACGGTTCCTCCGGTGTCCTTCGAAGACGGACTGTGGATCCAGAAGGTGGCTGAGGCTGCTTACCTGGCACAGGAAGAAGCACGAGTTGTAGAAGTAAAATAAAATTCCCTGTTGACAAAATGCAGGATTAGTGGTATGGTATTGCAAAACCTAGAACGTAGGATCACGGAGGAAAGGAGAACCTCATTATGAAGAAACTGGTTGCAGTTATGGATATGGCTATGATGATGTACATGTGGGCTATGGACATGTGCATGCGTCGCTATGCAATCGTTTCCGACAGGTTCTTCACCGTGGGTTAAAGCTTGAAACCGCAAACAAAGCGAGATCACTTAACAAATCACCGGAAGACTTGATCGGAAAGTCTTCCGGTTTTTTAGTTTTGAAAGGTTGAAGGAAGTGAACTTTTTTGAAAGCGGGTAAAGCGCAAATTTCATTTTACATATGTAAAGGAGAATTACATCATGAAAAAACTGTTATCTGTAGTACTGGCATCCATTTTGGCACTGAGCCTGGTAGGCTGTGGCGGATCTGACGACAAGATCACCATTGCGATTCCCAATGACACCACCAACGAAGCAAGAGCATTGCTGCTTCTAGAAGACAAAGGCTACATCAAGGTAAAAGATGATGCCGGCATCACCGCTACCATTCTGGATATTGAAGAAAATCCCTATGACATCGAATTCAAAGAGGTTGAAGCTGCTCAGCTGCCCAACGTACTGAAAGATGTTGACTTTGCCATCATCAATTCTAACTACGCCATCGATGCAGGCATCAATCCTGCTGAAGAAGCTCTGGCTTTGGAAGGTGTAGCTTCTCCTTATGGTAATGTTTTGGTAGTTAAAGAGGGTAACGAACAGAACCCCGAAATTCTGGCTCTGAAGGCTGCTCTGGAAAGCCAGGCTGTAGCTGACTTCATCACTGACGAATATGACGGTGCAGTAGTGGCTCTGGTAGAAAATGCTACCGATGGTTACGATGCTTCCATCGATTATGCAGCTCTGGCCGGTACCGAGATCAGCGTAGCTGCTTCTCCCACTCCCCATGCTGAGATCCTGGCAATTTGTAAAGACATCCTGGCTGAGAAAGACATCACCCTGGATATCGTAGAATTCACCGATTACGTACAGCCCAACAACGTGGTTGAAAGCGGTGAGATCAATGCCAACTACTTCCAGCATACTCCTTACTTGGATGACTTCAATGCTGAGAATGGCACCCACTTGGTAGTAGTATCCATTCCCCATGTAGAGCCTCTGGGTATCTATGGTGGTCAGGCAGAGTCTTTGGACGCTATTAAATAAGGAAGAAACTCATACAACTTCGGCCCTGGCGGAGCAGTATACTCTGCCGGGGCGAACGCATATATAAGCGCCGAAGGCGCTAATACACAAAGGGTATTGTGAAACGGAATAATAAGGAGATTTGGACCAAATGATCGAAATCAAAAACCTATCCAAGACTTACGAAACCGCCGACGGCCTTGTAACTGCGCTGAAGGATGTTTCTCTTACTGTTGAGGATGGAGATATTTACGGTATTATTGGTATGAGCGGTGCCGGTAAGAGTACACTGGTACGCTGTATCAACTTGTTGGAAAAGCCTACGGAGGGCAGTGTGATCGTAAATGGCTGTGAACTGGGAAGTTTGACGGAAGCTCAGCTTCGTAAGGAACGCCAGGAAATCACCATGATCTTCCAGGGCTTTAATTTGCTGATGCAGAGAACCTGCTTGAAAAATGTATGTTTCCCCTTGGAGTTGGCAGGCATCAAGAAGCCCGAAGCAGAGAAAAGAGCTTTGGAACTTTTGGATACAGTAGGTCTGAAAGATAAGGCCAATGCGTATCCGGCGCAGCTCTCCGGTGGTCAGCAGCAGCGTGTAGCCATTGCCCGTGCACTGGCTACCAATCCGAAGGTGCTGCTCTGTGACGAAGCCACCAGTGCTCTGGATCCCACCACAACAAATTCTATTTTGGAACTGATCCGCGAGATCAATGAAAAAATGGGCATTACCGTGATCATCATTACTCATCAAATGAGTGTGGTGGAACAGATCTGTAAGCATGTTGCCATTTTAGATGGCGGACGTGTAGCGGAAACCGGAGAAGTGGCTGAGGTGTTTGCACATCCTAAGTCACAGGCGGCTCGCAAGTTGGTATTCCCTGAGGGCGATAATGAGATCCTTGTGAACGATGACGATACCCAGTGTCTGATCCGAGTTGTGTATAACGGTGCCCGTGCAGCCAATACACCGAGTATTGCCCGCATGGCGGTGGAAAAAGGAATCGAGGCCAACATTGCTTACGCATCCACAAAGAGCATTGGCGGTAAGGTGTATGGTTCCATGTTGTTGGGCCTGCCGAAGGATAAGCGACTGGTGCTGGAAGCCATTGAATATTTGACACAGATTCAGGATATTATTGTTGAGGAGGTGGACAAGAATGTTTAATGATTTATTTTCTGCTGAGACTTTGCGGGAAACATGGGAGATCATTGAAACACAGATTCCTTTGGCAATCTGGGAGACGGTATATGTAACCGTATTGTCCACTGCCTTTGCCATTATATTGGGCTTGCCGCTGGGTGTACTGCTGGTGGTTGGAGAAAAGGGAGGCGTGCTGCCCCTGCCGAAATGGTTTATGAAGGTGCTCAATGTGGTGATCAACCTGCTGCGTTCGGTGCCGTTCTTGATTTTGATGATTCTGGTGGTTCCGCTAACCCGGGTGATTGTGGGTACCTCCGTTGGTACTACTGCATCCATTGTACCTTTGGTGATCGCGGCCTTTCCCTTTATCGCTCGTTTGGCGGAGGGCAGCCTGCGTGAGGTAAACCCCAACACCATCGAGATGGCACAGAGTATGGGTGCTTCTCCTATGCAGATCATTACTAAGGTGATGATTCCGGAGAGCGTGCCTTCGTTGCTTTCTAATGCGACCATTGCTATCACCACCATTTTGGGTTACACTGCTATGAGTGGTATTATTGGCGGCGGCGGTCTGGGTAAGATCGCCATCAACTATGGCTATTATGGTTAGAAATAGATCATTATCGTCCG
>JAZQUJ010000047.1:0-2148 GCA_045631245.1 Bianqueaceae bacterium | reverse complement strand
CTCATCAATCTATGCGTGATATATTCCATATGTATACTATTATCATATTACAGTAGTATTAGGTTCAATACAATCAGTAAAAAGAAGTTGGGAGATGTATTCAGGTACACACCATCAATAATAACTGTACAGGCGACCAAGCAAAAACATTCCTCGGCAGGACTAAATATTAAAGTTAAATATTACTTGAATACTCCGGCTTTTCATTGGTAACGGTTACCATTCACAGATCAATGGTTGTTAGATAACGATAGTTCAATACCCCAACTATGCAATTAGCAGACTACAGTACAATACATTAAACGTAGAACAGCAGTTGCAGGAATAAAAAATGCACAGATCAGATAAATCACAGTGAATTACGGGCACTACGAATAAGCAGATATACATCTGCTTAAAAAAATAGTATTCTATTGATGTATGGTTAAAATCAGGCTACCCGATATATCATGTATTTCGGCTTTCTAAAATGTGCAATAGTGGGCCGGGGATATTGTCGATCATTTCGGATAGGTATCAGTTCTCTACTGATTAAAATCATCACATCTATGGAATCTACCTCCGTGAGCAGACGGAGGTAGATTCTGCATATATGAGCAGCTACAGTGAAATTTAAGGAATACATATATTTGTTCTTGTTGTCCGTTTCAATCACACATTGGTTTATGAGCAGTTCTGTAGCATTATATGCTATCATTTTGGCCCAGATTTCCTGTTTAATGTGCTCTGGTTTATACGAATGGTAACTGGTAAGGCCGATTGTATATTTCAACTTTCGAAAAGACGTTTCGATACCCCACCTGTCATTGTACGTCTCCCGGATACGCGAGGCAGGAAATTCATGAGCCGGCAGATTTGTCACAACGCATTCATAGGCCGAATCGGAGATTGGAAAACGTAAGATCCTGAACTCGAGCTCGTAAACGTCTTTTGAACCGTAAGGGATAAAATCGAAAGAAACGTCTTTTCCGATAAATCGTCGATAAGTGCCCTCCCTGATCGATATCGAACTGCGATTGGATCGAACCAGTGAGACTCGCACAGAGATGTCAAATTCATTTGTATCAGGGATGTCAAATTTACCTATGAGGCCTTTTTTACCAATGTCTTTTGTTCGGAACAGAAAAAACTGACCGGTTTCTATCACATGAGCCATGTTATTGTACGAACAAAAACCTCTGTCACCGATGTAAATATTTTTGGTATTTGGGAGTATTTCATGTCTGTCAACGATTTTGCAAAAGGCTGCAAATTCATCATGTTTATGGAATGACTGGATTACTGCATCTGTATACGTTTTGGTATGCAGATCAAAAAATGCATTGATGTGCATACCATACCAGCCCCTGGCCGAATTTCCCTGAGTTGAAAAGTATTCATCTGCGGCATAGCGGGGAAAGCTGAAGAAGGATATCGAAGAGCCATCTGCCGCAAGAAAGCGATATTGCGAGTTATTATCAGATGGCTTCAGATCCCGGGCAGATGAATTAAAGGCATGAAATACCGCTTCGAAAGCCTCAGGTTTCAATTGGGAACGACGTTGAGTCATTGCGGAGGCAGAAGGAGCCTCTTCTGAAAGCTGGAAGAAGTCAAGGATTTCACATTTAGTAGACGATGCACCTTGTGAAATCAGGAAAGAGATTACAGTGTCAGCAGAGATCTTTTTCACACGTGACATATCTTTTCCTGGATTTACAACAAAAGAGTCAATATCAGAATGTATAGAAGCAATGGAATTGTTGAGGATTTGTTTAATTTTTTGATGGAATAACATGTGCACCTCCTTGGTATTAGAACGATTAAGGTTCTAATCCAAGGGCCGCTCTCGCTACCTATTAAATGGATTCAGTAGCGAGAGCGGCCGCACATTTTGGTTTCCGTGTCAACCCTTTTTCAAGACTTTTTACGATTATTTTGGTTACACCTCCGATACAGGGTGATGATGAATCTTATCTAACAACCATTGGGATGTGAATAGTATCATTTATTTCGGGGATGCCGGCACTTGAGGATGCGAAGGGATTTACTTTAGAAGAAGTCAGCTGATGCTGATCCAAATTCCTTGCTAAGTCCCGCTAGCGGGACTTTAATGGAGGAATACAATATACTAATCATCTGGGGTCTGGTGGCTTCAGGTGAAAGCATATG
>JAZQUJ010000046.1:0-10844 GCA_045631245.1 Bianqueaceae bacterium | reverse complement strand
AACGACATGGCTACGATCCGACTTCTATAATTATTTGCTTTTTTTCTCCGGGATCACATAAATGAAGATCAAAGAACTGATCAGCAAAAATGCCGGATAGAACAAATTCGGCATAATATCAAAGGCCGACAGGGAATATCCCAGTTCCTTCACTGCGGACACAGCCACCAACATCTGCGCACCGTAAGGAATCACCCCCTGGAAGATACAAGAGAAAGTATCCAACAGAGAAGCCGTTTTCTTAGGAGAAATGCCGTATTCCTCTGCCATTTCTTTTGCAATGGGGTTAGCCATTACAATGGCAACCGTATTGTTAGCAGTTGCAACGTCCATGGCACCTACCAAAAGACCTACACCCAGCTGACCGCCCTTTCTTCCTTTGAACACTTTACGAATGAAGCCCAGCAGTGCCTCAAAGCCACCATGTTCACGAATCAGTTCACACATAGCTGCTACCAAAACCGCTACCATACTGGTTTCAAACATACCGGAAACACCGGATCCCATGTTACCCACCAGATCAAAGAAGGTCAGGCTTCCGGTTGCCAGCATAATGAGCGCACCGGTTCCAATACCGATCAACAATACGACAAACACATTGATTCCAATGATACCGCCGATCAATACCAACACATAGGGGATGATCTGAACAAGATTATATGTATGCTCCACATTTCCATTCAGCTCGGTATTCATGGAAAGCACCAGAATCAAAATCAAAGTCGCAATTGCCGCCGGCAGGGCGATTCCAAAGTTCTGACGGAATTTATCTTTCATGGCACATCCCTGACCATTACAAGCTGCAATGGTGGTATCGGAGATGAAGGACAGATTGTCACCAAACATCGCACCGCCCACTACAGAGCCAACACAAAGGGCCATGTCAAAACCGGAAGCTGCAGATACTGCTACTGCAATGGGAGTGATCAGTGTAATGGTTCCTACAGAAGTACCCATTGCGGTGGATACAAAGCAAGCGATCACAAACAATACTGCCACTGCATACTGCGGCGGAATGATCGACAGCATAAAGTAGGCAACACTTTCTGCACTGGTCCTTCCTACTACACCTACAAAACAGCCTGCCACCAGAAAGATCAGCAGCATGGTGATAATATTTTTATCACCAACGCCTCGACCCATCAGTTCCAATTTTTGATCAAAATTCAGTTTGCGATTTTGAATACAAGCCACCAAAATAGCCACTAAAAACGCAACTACGATCGGAATATTATAAAATCCCATGGGGATCTTCATTCCATATTCGAATAAAATACCCAGTCCCAAATACAGGACCAGAAATGCTCCAATTGGTAATAACGCGATTGGATTACTTTTTTTCATTTTCATTTCTCCTTTAGTTCCCGTTGTAGTACACACAATTCATTATTGTACGCGGAAACCTCAGGAAAAGCAAGCTTTTTCGAGTAAAATTCGATTTTTAGTGTATCCTTTCTCCGCTTTACACCTTGAACATTATTTCATTTCATATTCTCGTCGTATAATCTCTCCTGTTAGTATTTTCCCTGTAATACGACCGTACAAATGGCAAACATCCTTTTCCAATTGTTTCTTTTCTTTTTCAGATTTCAGGCTTACATACATCTCATCGATTGGACAGGAAGCGATCTGTCCATCCGGCATAATGCAATTTTTCATCATGGAAAAAGTAACCTTTTGAATTCGCTGATCCTCCACATACAGATGCAAGGCATACCCATAATCGGTAAGGATCTCAGGCATGGCCAAATACGACTTAGGATTCATGTTAAAATTACCCAAGCAATACGCTACCGGAACGCCGTTTTTCCAAACAAGTTTCTGAGGAATATGCGCATGAGTCGCGATAACAGCATCTGCCCCAGCTTCCAACGCCTTGTCGATCACGTATTCCGTAAAAGCACCGGGTTTGATGTTAAATTGGCCACCCACGTGAGGATAAAAAAGAACAAGATCTGCCTTTTCCTTTGCAGTCCGAATATCTTGCTGAAATTGCTCAATATATGGTGTATCTACCTTACCTTCTAAGCGGTCATCATGCCTTGAATAGGTAACCGTCATTCCAAAGAATTTTGCCACCTTGCCGGCGGTGTTAGTATCTTTTACAAATTTTAATTTTGCAAACAGCCTCTGTATCCAATTGTTGCCCCGATACACACCCGGCAAATAAATACCGCTTCCCGGGCGACATAGCATATTAACTGTACCCTCATATTTTCCTTCTGGAAGACAGTCCCCACCGGATTCCTTATAATTTGTATCATATGTATAAGAAATGACCGCAAACTTTGTGCCTTCTTTTTCAAAGTAATACGCTTCCGGACGCGGCTGACCCGGTAAAGAAGTACCAATATACGGCAGGCCCTTTTGCTCTAGCACACGTATAGTTCTCTCCAGCCCATCATACCCTCTATCATAAGTATGGTTATTGGCGGTGGATATCAAATTGATGCCCGCATCTAAAATGGCATCCACATATTCATCGGGTGCATTAAAACTAAGATGCGATTTAGAATAGATGGCCTCTTTACCTGCCAAAGGAGTTTCCAAATTACCAACTACATAATCAGATTCTGCAAGAAGCTGCTTACTGGGAGCAAACACTCCCCGAAAATCATAGGTTCCATGTGAACGTTTGGCCGCTTTCACAACCGGCGGTTCACACATAATATCTCCTAAAAACGTTAATTTCATCTTTGTACCTCCTGCTATACCAAAACAAATGCCGACTACATCATCGATTGTACAATAAGTGTAGCACAGGGAAATAAGTGTGGCAAGATGAAACACCCCAAAATAAAGTTCGTAAAACAGGAACAACTCCAGTAGGTTTTTATCTTTCCACTTTTACTTTCTACACTCCTATGTTATACTGACCTCAAACCATTTCCCTACAAAGGAGACCTCTACCATGCGTAAAATCGGTCATGAAACCTTATTCCTACCCACCTCAGAACACAATCCCCGCAATGGTGAATCCACCTTTGCTCGTTTAAATGACGGCCGCATTATGATGGCTTATACCGAATATTATGGCACCGACTGGGCCGATCATGCCACCGCCCGTATTAGCGCTGTCTACTCCTCTGATGAAGGAGAAACCTGGACCAAACCGGCAGTGATCATTAAAAAAGAAGATTCCGCCCAGAATATCATGTCCCCCAGCCTGATCCGTTTGGCGAATGGCAAATTGGGCATGGTGTATCTGCGGAAGGAAGTCATTGCCGATGGCATGGTCACCTGCATGCCGATTTTCTCCGAATCCGACGATGAAGGTCAGACCTGGAGCGACTGGATATACTGCACCACCGAGATGGGCTATTACTGCGTCATCAACGATGGCTGTATGGTAGATCGACATGGACGCATCTGGGTGCCCTTGTCCTATTGCGGTGTCAGCTACGATGCTGAAGGCGGTACCGGCTTCAAGTTTGGAAAATATATGAGTCCTGTGGTGCAATTCGCCATCTCCGATGATTGCGGCCGCACTTGGACGAAACTCCCTTATACAATCGAATCAACACTTTCTGACTCTGTCGGCTTGGCAGAGCCCGGCATTTACGAATATGAAGACGGCAGACTGTGGATGTACTGCCGCACCGGCTACGGCTATCAGTATCAGAGCTTTTCCGACAATCGCGGTCAAAGCTGGTCACCTGTGATTCCCAATTTTGCCTTTACCTCACCGGATTCTCCTATGAGGGTGAAGCGCGTGGGCGATTATACCGCAGCGGTGTTTAATCCGAAAGCTTTTAGCTGTCTACGAACCGTGGGCGAAGTGTGGCGCAGCCCTAAGCGCACCCCCATTGTGTGCGCCATCAGCCGTGATGATGGCCGCTCCTTCGATACCACCGGCAAGACCATCACCGGCGGTAAACTGTGGGACTTTGCTTCTCACTGCTATTTACTGGAAGATGACGAGAGCAACAGCTACTGCTATCCGGGTGTGATTGAAACCAAGGATGGTTTTCTGGTTACCTACTATCACAGCAATGGAACCGAAGTATGTTTGAACAGCACCAAGGTTGTAAAGGTGCTGTGGGATGAGATAGCGGAATAAAACAGCGGTGGCTCGTGCCTTGATGACACGAGCCATTTTATGTTGTCAGAGCGAAAATCACTCTTCAAGGTTCCACTTGGTATTTTGCTTAAGTTCATTGATTAGTGCAGGCGTATCCTCTACATTCAGTATTTTTACAATTCCATTCTCCTGACATCTTCCATTAGCCTCAATGATTATTGCATATTCACAACCGCCCCAATCAATTTCATCATTATCATATTTGTTCTTCGTCAGTCCATACACATAGTGAAGTTCCCTGCCAAAAGAATCTCTTTCACAATAATAGGAGTATCTGTAAAGCTCTTCAGCCGCTCCCGTATAACCGTTTTTCCTCTCATAAGAATACAGAATTCTATCAAATTGAGAATCTCGAAGTTGTAATTTCCCTTCCGGCTTTTTGTCGCTTATTGGTACTTTTGCACATTTTTCAATATTGAATTCCTGGTTCCAATCATTGGCTTCTTTCAGTAGTTCCAGCATCTCCATATCAACGTTATCAGATATAGTCTCCCAATCATCTGTGGTGTCAAAATACATTGTATAGCATTTATCTGGATAATAGTAGGCATATCCTCGCTGGCTTTTTTGCATTACAACAAAAGCCATTCCATAATCAATTTTGCTAGGATCCCACGCATACATATCATATTCATTATAAAAATATAAAACTCTTCCATAATCATCTGTTTCAATAATATGTATCCTAGGATCATGAGTAATTTCACCATCATCTATATAACCTGTGGTGCCAAAAACATTGTTGACTGCAACCGAATACAAATCTATAAACTCACCATCGTAATCGGTAAATTTCAAACAAGCAGTAATGGAGAAAAGCATTATGGATACCAAAATGATGCAACTCACTCTTCTAAAGTATAGTCTCATCATTGTCCCCTCCTTTTCTCTATTCAATCAATTCCAGCGTATGGATCATCTTTGTAGTAACCTGCCACGGATCCTCTGCTCGGATCTCAAACAATCGACCGCCCCGCAGGCTGTCGGTGCCATAACAGCGATAACCAACACAGGCATCCCAGCACAGGCGAATACCGCAGTATTCCGCATCGAAATCATTCATGTGGGTATGACCGCAGCAGATGGTGCGAATGTCACCTCGCTGCAGGATCTCCGAAAACAGACCGGAGTTGAAAGCACCCGCCCCCAAGGCTTCTTCGTAGCAACCGTCCTTCACGCAAACCTCCGGATTGGCAGCTGCCATTTTATACTCGTGGGGCGCAACGTGCATACACAATAACCCCGGAATCTTTTCGCCGCAGGCGGCTTCTATGTTGCAAGAGGTATTCCAATACCACAAAAGCTGATCAAAGAACAAGGTTCCCCATACACCGGCTTGCAGCGGATTGTTGGGCAGTATCGCTGCATGAGCCATGCCGCCTCCAGGAATCAAGTGGTCCATATCACCAGCGGTATGATTGGTATCCAGTCCCCACACGTTGAACAGCACCTTTTCGCCACCGTGATCGTAAATGGGCAGCACAAAGTTGGATTTACCGTGCACCGTATCATCGGTATGTTTGGAAACGCACATGGGAAAGGCTTCGTATAAATCCTGCATCTCACCAATATCGCAGGGCACATCGTGATCATGATTGCCAAACACATGGGCCCAGGGAATCTTCCTCTCCTCCATAGGCGCAGCAAACACATTTAAGAAAGCCTGCAGATCTTCTATGGAATGGACTTCCGGTCCGTAACAGTTATCGCCACCCCAAATCACCAGATCCGGTTTAGTTTCATCCAGCAGAGCACAAACCGACTTCAGTGAACGCGGATCATAATTGGCTGATTCCTGAATATCGGACATCATCAGCACCCGAAAGGTGCCCTCCTTCGAAAATCGTAAGGGATGTTTTGTGGTATAGCGTTTCATGATTTTCCTCCCGATGATTGATAAAAAAGGCTCTGCGCAACCGACGCAGCAGTTGAACAAAGCCTTTTTAGATTCACATATGTAGCAATTTACTTATGCATGAATTCTATAATTAAACCACACCCTGAGCCATCATGGCATCTGCAACCTTCAGGAAGCCTGCAATGTTAGCACCGGCAACCAGGTCGCCTTCCATACCGTACTCTTTAGCAGCAGCTACGGAAGCATCATAGATACCCTTCATGATCTGTTTCAGTTTCTGATCTACTTCTTCAGCAGTCCAGCTGTAACGCATGGAGTTCTGAGACATTTCCAAACCGGATACTGCAACGCCGCCGGCATTTACAGCCTTAGAAGGAGCGATCACAACATCGTGAGCCTTCAGGTAAGCCACTGCATCAGCGGTGGTGGGCATGTTGGAAACCTCAACATAGTACTTAACGCCGTTTTCAACGATCTTAACAGCATCATCCAAACCAACTTCGTTCTGAGTTGCACAAGGCAGACAAACATCAACCTTCTCACCCCAGGGCTTTTTGCCTGCAAAGAAGGGAACACCAAATTTATCGGCATAATCCTGTACTTTGTTACGGCAGGAAGCACGCATCTCCAGCATGTAGTTGATCTTTTCTTCGGTGTTTACACCATCTTCATCGTAAATATATCCATCGGGACCGGAAATGGTAACAACCTTACCACCCAGTTCGGTGATCTTCTGAACAGCACCCCAAGCTACGTTACCGAAACCGGAAACAGCAAAGGTCTTACCAGCAATATCTTCACCATAGGTCTTCAACAGTTCTACCGTGTAGTAAACAGCACCGTAACCGGTAGCTTCAGGACGCAGAATGGAACCGCCATAGGAACGGCCCTTACCGGTCAGTACGCCGGTAAACTCATCGCGCAGTCTCTTGTACTGACCAAACATGTAACCAACTTCACGGGCACCAACACCGATATCACCAGCGGGAACGTCGGTATCGGGACCGATGTACTTGGACAGCTCAGTCATGAAGCTCTGGCAGAAACGCATTACTTCCATGTCGGACTTACCCTGAGGATCAAAGTCGGAACCACCTTTGCCGCCGCCCATGGGCAAACCGGTCAAGGAGTTCTTGAAGGTCTGCTCGAAGCCCAGAAACTTGATGATGCTCTCGCAAACAGAGGGATGGAAACGCAGACCGCCCTTGTAAGGACCGATTGCGGAATTAAACTGTACACGGAAGCCGCGGTTTACCTGTACTTTACCCTGATCATCTACCCACGGAACGCGGAACTTGATGATACGCTCGGGCTCAACAATGCTTTCCAGAACACCCTTTTCGATGAAATCGGGACGCTTTTCCACAACGGGCTCCAGAGATTCCAGAACCTCCTGAACTGCCTGATGAAACTCGGGCTCGCCGGGATTGCGTTTTTTCACAGTCTCCATCAATTCATTCAAATACTGATTCTTAAAACTCATTTTCAAAACTCTCCTAACATATTCTTACATATTCAAACTTTCGTTTTTGCAAGTTTCCAATATTTAACTTGCATTTCTCATAAGGATACTCTTTTTGTCACCATTTGTCAATTATTTTTTTAGAAAGCAGCCTATATAACTTTCTTCCTAATATATGCCTCTTTCGCTATACGAATGATGATAACTCGGCAAAAATATTTGTTGACAAATCAACAATATTATTATATAATTCATTTGTTGATTTGTCAACAAATCGTGTCAAATCACAATTTTAGCGGCGCAGATCCCTCCTTCTTCTAAACTCGTTTCTGCGCCGCAAACACCAAAGGCAGTAAACAAGGAATACAAATATGAATCGTTTTGAACAATTTTCCTATGTCATCTCCGGCATCAATCGCCACATTCAAAAAATTGAGCGCGATGAAATGATCAAATACGGCTACAAGGGTGCCTTCGCCCAATATCTGATGGCCATTCGTCGCTTTCCCGAAGGTATTACCTCCGCCAAGCTTTGCGAATTTTGCGACAAAGACAAAGCAGCCGTATCCCGCGTGCTCACCGAAATGCAGGAAAAAGGGCTCATCCTACGGGAAGGAAGCGACCACCGCTACAATGCTCTCATCAAGCTCACCGCTGAAGGTCTTCAGGCTGCCGCATATGTAGATAAGCGAGCCGAGGCCGCCATCGAAGCCGTTGGCAATGAAATGACCGACGAAAATCGCGCTGCTTTCTATGCAACTCTTGAATTCATTGCCACTAAACTGCAGACCATCAGTAAAGAAGGTCTGCCACCTCATAAGTAAAGGAGAATCACTATGAGCGTACGCATTATCATCGACTCCACTGTCGATATCGATCCTAAACTGAAAAACCGTTTTACCATTGTTCCCCTCACCGTTCATTTCGGCGACGAGGAATATCTGGATGGTGTTACCATCACCCATAAACAGTTCTACGAAAAACTCATCGAAAGCGATGTACTGCCCACCACCAGTCAGGCGCCTCCCCACGCCTTCGCCGAGATCTTCGAGGAGGTTGCCGCTGTCGGCGATACAGCCGTTGTTATCACCGTCGCTTCGCGACTCTCCGGCACTTTCCAAAGCGCCATGATCGCTGCCCAGGACTACGAAGGCACCATCTTCGTGGTAGATAGCCGCACAGCGGCAATCGGTTCCGGCATTCTGGCTGAACTAGCGTTGAACCTAGCCCGCGGAGGAGCCTCTGCTCCTGAAATTTTCGACAAGCTTCTTGTTATGCGTGAACGCGTTTGCGTAGTAGCCCTGCTTGATACCTTGGAATATTTGAAAAAAGGCGGCCGTATCTCCAAAACCGCTGCCTTTGCAGGTAATCTTCTTTCCATCAAGCCAGTGGTTTGCATTAAAGATGGTGTGATTCATACTCTGGGCAAGGCTCGCGGTTCAAAGCAGGGTAACAACCTGCTGATTACCGAGATCCACAATGCTGGAGGCGTAGACTTTGATCTGCCTCTGCTGTTGGGTTACACCGGTCTTTCCGACGCGCTGCTTACCAAATATATCGAGGACAGCACAGCTATTTGGCAGGGTAATGTGGATGAACTCTGCAGTACTCCCATTGGCAGTGTAATCGGTACCCATGCCGGTCCCGGTGCTATTGCAGTTGCTTTCTTTAAAAATTAATTTTTTCGTAATTTTAGAATGAGAATCCTCCCTTCGAACCAAACTAAACGTAAAGTTTTATTCAGTTCTAAGGGAGGATTTTTATATATGAAAACCAATTTAGCTATGCCCATTTCTGCTGACACACAGCTTCTGCTTAACCATGTATACCAAGGCTGCCAGATGGGTATCGACAGCGTACACCGTCTGCTGGAACGGGCACACGATACTGATACCAAGAATATGTTGTTGGATCTGGCTCATGAACACAGACGCATCATGTCATTAGCGGCTGAAGCCATGCGGCCCTATTTGACCGCGCCTGAGGACATCGGTATTATGGATAAAATGCGCAGCCGCATGGTGGCCATGGATGTGTGCCGCCGCAATCCAGATCGACGTATTGCCAAGACCTTAATTTTAGGCTCCCGCATGGCTTTGCATTCATTAATGAAGAATCTGCGCAAATATCCTTTAGCCAAGAACTCTGCCCAACAGCTGGTGGGTGAACTGATCCGCTTAGAAAAACGTACCATGCGAGAGGGTTTGAAGCTGCGTCAGCACGCCGCGTAAGAGTATGAAAGCTGATTCTGTCAAATCTGGTTTTCAAAGATCACTTTGGGAATCTACCACTCAGCGGCCTTCCTTTGCGCCGCTCCCTGAAAGCTCTGCCACCGATGTATTGATCATCGGTGGTGGACTCACCGGTCTTCTCTGTGCTCACATGCTGAAAAAAGTCGGCATTCATTGTATTGTAATAGAAACCGACAAAATCTGCAGCGGTATCACTAAAAACACCACCGCTAAGATCACCCTTGGGCACGGGCTGATCTATGATCGGTTATATCGACGCAGCGGCGAGGAATCTGCCCGGCTCTATCTAAAAGCTCAGCTTCAGGCCTGCCAGACCTATGAGCAGCTTTGCCAAGACATTCCCTGTGACTATGAGAAGCAAGATAATTTTGTATACTCTCTGGCAAGTCGCCGCAAGGTAGAAGCAGAAGTGGCTACCTTGAATCGTTTGGGAGTGCCCGCTGAATTTTACTCTTGGCTGCCGCTCCCCCTTCCCGTTATGGGTGCAGTTTGCCTGAGGGATCAGGCACAGTTTCACCCTTTAAAGTTTGCCTATTCCCTGGCGAAGGATCTACCCATTTATGAGGATACCAAGGTACTGGAACTGATGCCGGGTAAGGCAATCACCAACCGCGGGGAGATCCGCTGCAATAAGATGATCGTGGCCACTCATTTTCCCATGTTAAATAAACACGGCAGCTATTTTTTGAAGCTGTATCAGCATCGATCCTATGTATTGGCACTGGAAGGTGCACCAAGCCTAAAGGGCATGTATGTGGACGAGGCGAATGATGGACTTTCTTTTCGAAGCTATGGTAATATGCTGCTTCTGGGCGGTGGCGGACACCGCACCGGCAAGCCGGGCGGCGGCTGGCAGGTGTTGAAAGACTTTGCCAAAGCGAACTTTCCCCGTTTCCGTATCCTAGCCCGCTGGGCCACCCAGGACTGCATGAGTTTGGACCGTATTCCGTATATTGGGCAGTATTCTAAGAATACACCGGATCTATTTGTGGCTACAGGATATAACAAATGGGGTATGAGTAATTCCATGGTAGCCGCCATGATTTTGACGGATCTTGTACAAGGCCGGGAGCATCCTTGCTCTTCAGTCTTCTCCCCCTCCCGCAGTATGCTGCACCCACAGCTGGCAGTGAACGCCTTTGAATCCTTCGTAGGCATTGTTACTCCCACCACCCCCCCCCGCCCCCCCCC
>JAZQUJ010000045.1:0-12070 GCA_045631245.1 Bianqueaceae bacterium | reverse complement strand
CCTCCGACTTGTCTGCAGGATATTCAGTAAATTCATATGGTCACCCTCCTTTGAAGCTAGTTAGCTTATGCTAACCATTAATAGTATATAGGGTATTTTCTGAATTGTCAATGAATTCTTGCGTTTTTTTGGAAAAAATGTTTCTGACATTATCCCAAAAAACTGTTGACAAATCTAACGGGAAGATGTATTATTGACTCGTAGTTAGCGGGAGCTAATTTTAAATTTGCGGGATAGTTAGCTTAGACTAATTTCAAGACGTGAAACTTTCGGATTTTGCAGGGAATCCGTATGTTTTTTTGCTTGCAGTTAGTGTAAACTAACTCTCCCCGGGAAATACATATCGACAGTATTCATTAACAACAAGGAGGATTCCTATGAGAATCGCGTTTGCTGGCAATCCCAATTCCGGCAAGACTACCATGTACAACGCCCTCACCGGCAGCAATGAGCGGGTGGGTAACTGGGCTGGTGTCACCGTGGACAAGAAAGAGGCCTATATCCGCAAATCCTATACCGGCGGACAGGAAGTGCTGGCGGTGGATCTGCCCGGCGCTTATTCCATGTCTCCCTTTACTTCTGAAGAGAGCGTTACCCGGGACTATATTCACCATGAGGAACCGGATGCCATTATCAATATTCAGCTACCAAGTTGATGGAAACGCCGTCGGCCTGGTCTTTCAAACGGGACAAGTATTTATCGATGGTTTGATGCCAACCCTGGGCGATCTCTTCATCGGTGATGATCTGCGCATCGGATTCCTGCAGATCGCGGATGACAATATTTTCATCAGAATAGTAAATCATAAGAACCTCCAGAACATAGAAAACTGTCATTAGTGTATCACAATAGGGGCAGTTTGAGCAAGGGAGAAATCAGTTATATCGATTTTACCTCATTCATACTTTTTCACGTAATCTGTGTGCACAACCTCGTAGATCGACTCCATGTCACAGTTCTCTTCCAGCCAGGTCAGGGTGTTGGTACAGGTATCGTACACCGTGATCTCGCTGTAATGATAGTACGCTTCGCCATCGGGGAGCCGTTCAAACACCAAGTAGATGATGGGACGATCGTCCGTATGATAGGGCCAGGATTGGATCAGGGAGCCGTTGGAGCAGTCCAGCATAATGGCATGCAATAATTCCGGCGCAGCCTCCACGGGAAATTCGATCTCTTCCCAATCGGTACGGATGGAGGTCAGATCCTCCATAAAGCCAGGCAGATCCAAAATCGCTTCACCCATGACACAGGCAGGGCGGCTGAAGAAACCGCGCAGCATTTCGCCGGGTTCACTCAGCGTATATACATCATAGTAGCGCTCTACCACGTCGCCATTCTTTAATGTATACTCCAGCAGGAATTGATAGGTGGCGCCTGGATTGGAATCGATCTCAACGGTATGGGTGACGATCTCCGGATTAGACAGTTTGGCGACGAGGGGCTGGGCATCCCAATAATCACCGGTAGAATAGTTTCTTTCATACCCACGCACATCAGCTGCTATCATGGAATGAAAATCCAGAATCTGCTGAATATCCTCCTCGGTGGTCAGTTTAATATAACCTCGATCACTTTGATAGCCGTGCTGATACAACGTGATGGATTCCACCTCCGAAGCCTCCGGTACCCAGCGGGTGATGCCGAGCACATCAAAGTAGGCCGCCGCCAGCACCAGTACGGCCGAGGCAATCACCGCGCCCAGACCAAGAAGCGACCGCAGCTGAAACACCCGAAGCGTCCGCTTTAGTAGCATCCGGCCGGTATAATAACCTGCCACTAGGCCGATGAACAAGAAGGGATATTCAGTGGAGGTTCCCACAAACAAGGAGAAGAACACCTGGGAAAAAGTGCCTGCGGCAATGGTGTACAAAACCAAGAAAACAGGATTCAGTACCTTAAATGCCATAAAATCTCCGGCGCTTTCCAGTTTGCGGCGACGATACAGCAGCAGTGCTCCCACCAAAAAGGCCATGCCCAGTACAGCGCAAACGGCGGCGTACCACCAGCCCTCGCCTATATGGGCGATGACCTGATCGGTGTATTCACCGGTTACAGGGTCCATGACACGAGAGGTATCTATATAATCCACACCGTCCGATAAACGCACCAGCGGCGAAAACCACTGGAACCAGGAAAAATCGGTTTCAATACCATACAGCAGCGGGCGGATCAGTGTATCCACCAGCCAATATACAAACATCGAGAAGAAATTGATCAGTAAATACACAATGCCCATGGCGAAGCGATTGCCCACCAAGTAGCAGCTCAGCACTGAAGCGCCAAAGAAGAACAAATACTGCAGCGTACTCGCCAGTAGCCAGAGAAGGGCTACATAATAAAAATCACCCAGCACCAGCGCACTGATCGCCGTCACCAACAGATTCGGCAACAGCGAGTACAATAGTCCTGCTAATACATGGGAGCCGAACCAGGTCTCCCGCCGCAGCGGCATGGCGTGCAGTGCATTGCACATGCGTGCGTTAAACAGATCGCCAAACAAAAGCTGGGCACACACCGGCGCATAGATGAAGTTGATCAGCGCCATGACATGAGCGGAACTGGCCACATCCCGCAGGATCCAGTAGGTGTCGCCCTGGGTCAAATAGATGAAAAACAGCAGCAATAAAAATACAGCGTACAGAGCCATTGCCGGCATGAACCGGGTCAGGTCTTTCTTCAAAACGGCTTTAGAGAATAATGTCTTTAACTGCATAATTCACACCTCCCAGCTCGTAAATGAAAATCTCTTCCAGCGACAGGGGCAGCACATCGAAATAAGCGGGGCTCAGCGCAGCAACCTGCTTACTCACCTCAGCGGCAGAGCCGCGAACAATTAACGTTTTCAATCTGCCGGATCCGGTCTCGTGCAGAATGGTCAGACCATCAGGGACGGGTCCCACAAGCTGCAATTTCACAGTGTTGCCCTGCATATCTTCTAGGCTGCGCTGCAGCAGCATTTTGCCGTGGTCCATGATGCCCACATGATCACAGATGTCTTCCAGTTCCCGCAGATTATGGGAGGAGATCAACACCGTGGTCTCATTCTGAGCCACTTCCGAGAGAATTAGGCTCATGACCTGACGGCGCATCACCGGATCCAAACCATCAACCGGTTCATCCAGCACCAAAAAGTCCGGACGTTGGCACAGAGTCAGGTGGAAGGCCGCCTGTTTCTGCATACCTTTGGAGAAGCGGCGGATCTGCGTTTTTTTCGGAAGCTGAAAGGCTTCGTAGAGCTTTTCGAATAAAGCATCGTCAAAGGATGGATAGATACCTTTGTAATATTTTTTCATGTCCTCCAAAGTGGCAGAGGGAAAGTAAAAAATCTCATCGGGAATAGAGCCGATGCGGGCTTTTACCGTGGGATTCTCATAAATGGGCTGTCCGTCCAGTGTGATGCTGCCGCAGTCAGGACGGTAGGTACCCACAATGCAGCGGATGGCGGTGGACTTTCCGGCACCGTTGGGTCCAACCAGACCATACACCGCACCTTTGGGTACGGTCATGGAAAGGTCATTCAGCGCTTTAAAACCATCAAAGGTTTTGGTGACATTCTGTAGTTCAAGCATCTGGGTTCCCTCCTTTTATAATACGAAGTATGAGTTCTTCTTTGGTAACGCCCATTGAAAGAAGTGCCTCTGCGGTTTGATCAAAGGTTTCCAGAAGAGCCGCCGTCTCCTTTCCGGCTGCGCCGGGCGGTGCGCATACAAAGCTGCCCTTGCCGGGGACGGAGGCTATGTAGCCGCTGGCTTCCAGTTCGCGGTAGGCCCGCTGGATGGTGTTGGGGTTAATGGTGAGCTGGGCGGCCAGCTCGCGGACGCTGGGCATTTTGTCGCCGGGCTGCAGCACGCCGCTGCGGATCTGCTCGCGGAAGCCGTCGAGGATCTGGGCGTAGATGGGCCGCGCGTCGCGGTAATCAAGATGAAGCATAGGAATCACCTCAGGGAAAAGCGCAAGTGCGCCTTGTGTATTAACTGTATTAGTACAGTTATCGTATAATAAAACCGCAGATTTGTCAAGAGTCTGCGGTTTAAAATGATTATTTAAAATACTCCCTCATCACATACTCCACAGCATGTTCGTCGTTATTGCAGATCACGCGGTCGGCAATTTCCTTAAGAGTCTCCGGCGCATTATCCATAACAAGACCCAAAGCGGCGGCTTTGATCATGGCGGTGTCGTTGTCGCTGTCACCCATGCCGATGGTGGCCGCGTGGGGGATGCCCAAATGATCAGCCAGACGGAGCAGGGCATTGCCCTTGCTGGCGCCCAAAGCGGAAATCTCCAGGTTATGGGGATTGGCTTCAGCTACCAGGAACTTGCCGGTGGCGCGCAGGCGGTCGCGGCATTCGATACGCTCGGCGGAATCATGGAAATGGATCGCATATACTTCCACATTATCCAGGGTGCGGCTGAAACTATGGAAGTCAGCGCAGTGAATACCGTGGTCAAAGGTGATGCGGGCGTGGGCCGGGCCAATGTTATAATAGGCGTACTTTTCAGGGCCCTGTTCGTTAGCATCTATGTAACATTCACCGCCCTGACGCAGGGTGATGTGAACATCGTAGTCATCGAGGACATCAAGGATCTCCACCGAAAGCTCCTGGGGCAGGCAGCACATAAGGCGTTCGCCGGTCTGACGATCCAGAATGGAAGCGCCGTTGGAATGGATAATATAGCGAATATCGGGGCAGTCGTGGATCTGCTGAGGCATTTCGGAATAGCCACGGCCGGAAGCGGGCACGAAGTAGGCGCCCTTTTCGGTCAGTTCGTGAATGGCAGCAAGGTTTTCGGGACTGATCACACCGGCACTGTTCAGCAAAGTACCGTCAAGATCGCTGGCAATAATTTGATAGTTCATGGAGTCCTCCGGTTCATGTAGTTAGTAGCTTTTATCATAGCATGAGAACGGAATTTGTCAATAGCGGTGTTGCAAACGGAATCGAAACAATTTATAATAGAAGACAATATAAACGAAGCAAAGCGGCGGAAGCGGCACAGCCGCAAAAATGACGCCGGCTGCTGCAAGGAACTTGTGAAATAAGAAAAGGAGAAACTTCAAATGCTTAAAAATATTCCCCCAATTTTATCCCCCGAAATGCTGAAGGTTTTGTGTGAGATGGGTCATAGCGACCGTCTGGTGATCGGCGATGCCAACTTCCCTGCTGAGAGCATGGGTAAGAATTGTATCGTATTGCGGGCCGACGGTCACAGTGCCACCGATCTGCTGGATGCCATTTTGACGGTATTCCCTCTGGATACCTATGTGGAGAAACCTGTCAACCTGATGCAGGTAATGCCCGGTGATACCGTGGAGACTCCTATTTGGGATGAGTACAAAGCTATTATTGCCAAGCATGATGAGCGCGGTGCTGAGACTGTAGGCGAGATCGAGCGTTTTGAGTTCTACCGTCAGACGAAAGAATGCTACGCCATCATCGCCACCGGTGAAAAGGCTCTGTATGCCAATGTGATGCTGCAGAAGGGTGTTATCTAATTTTCAGCCCTTTTTCGGCACTACAGTGGTATGTGCGCTCAAAAGGGCTGAAAATCGTGGTAGTAGTTAAAGACGAATTGAGGTTGTGAGTGTATGTATCTTTCTTATTTTGAATTTCCGGACATCGATAGGGAATGGAAGTTCTTCATGAGCATCCAGCGAAAGTGCTATGATTCCTTTTATCCCTTTCAGGTGCTGTCGAAACATGCCCTGACGGGCATCAGTTTTGAGCCGATCACCATTTTGTATGGCGGCAATGGCTCGGGAAAGTCGACGGCGCTGAATGTGATGGCGGAGAAGCTTCGATTGGAGCGGGACACGCTGTATAATCGCAGTAACTTTTTTGGTGATTATGTGGACCTGTGCAGTTACGACGTGGAAGAGGATATTCCCAGACACAGCCGGATCATCACCAGCGATGATGTGTTTGATTACATGCTGAATCTGCGCAGTATCAATGAAGGAATCGATGGCAAGCGGGAAGAGCTGTTTCAGGACTACTTGGACGCGAAGTATGCCAACTATAAGATGAATTCGCTGGCGGATTACGAGAATGTGAAAAAGATGAATCTGGCCCGCCGCCGTACTCAATCGAAATACGTGCGGGAGCATTTGGCCGATAACATTCGAGAACATTCCAATGGGGAGAGTGTCTATCAGTATTTTTCGGAGAAGATTACCGAAGATGGCCTGTATCTGCTGGATGAGCCGGAAAACAGCCTGTCGCCGGCGCGGCAGCAGGAGCTGGTGCAGTTTCTGGAGGATTCGGCGCGGTTCTTTAGCTGCCAGTTTGTGATTGCGACCCATTCGCCCTTTTTGTTGTCGATGAAGGGGGCGAAGATCTACGATCTGGATGCGGATCCGGTGCAGACGCGGACGTGGACGGAGCTTTCCAATGTGCGGGCGTACTACGATTTCTTTAAAAAACATGAAAATGAGTTTTAAGTGACTTGCCGACGGATGGCTGTATCAGTAACAGCTGCCCGTCGGTTGTTTTTTGAGGATAAAATTTTAGCAAAAAAGTAAAATACTACTTGATTTTCTTAATAGGATATGATATCATTAGTATAAGAAGTTAGATGAAACTAACTTTGGTATCCTTCCTTCTAGAAGAATAAAATAATCTTTATGGTGCTGATGGCGCAGCGGTGGCTGCAAAGTTCAAGGCTGCGCTTTAGCATATATTTAATTTTGCCATACTTGTTTTTTTGAGCGATGGGTGACAGGATCCCCAATGTCGCCGTGCCTCCGTAAGGAGGCTTCTTTTTTTGCTTGAAAATGAAGAAGCCTTATTGACTTCTCACAGGGAATCCACTAAGATAAGCACAGGAAATAGTTGCCGCGGAGCGGCAAAAGGAGACGAAAGATGAAGCAAGAAACAACCGTGTACGAAAGTGCCGAGTATAAACGTTCCCAAAACGCATACTTAATGCAGTGTGCCTTTGAATATTTTGTAGCGATCATAGTGGGCGGCTCATTTTTGACGAAGCTGCTGGGCTATGTGGGTTTCAGCGACGGAGCCATTGGTATTATATCTTCGCTGATTTCACTGACCTGTGTGTTTCAGCTGTTATCCATGTTGGTGGTACAAAAAATCTGCAACACCAAAAAATATTCCATGACGCTGCAGGCCCTGGGGCGGCTGCTATTCATGAGCTTGTATTTGATCCCCTTCCTGCCCTTTGCCAAAGAATACCGAGGCATCCTCATTGTGGCGGGCATCGTGCTGGCCTATCTGTGTTATTATTTGGCCACATCGGTAACCTTTAAATGGGGCAATTCCTTTGTGGATCCCACCAAGCGCGCTTCTTTCTCCGCGGTAAAGGAAATGGTTTCGCTGATCCTGGGCATGATCGTAACCCTCATGATGGGCTATGTCATGGATGCCTTCGAAGCCTCCGATAATCTGGAGGGCGGCTTCATTTTCTGCGCTGTGGCTATTTTGATCTTTGCCACCTGCGACCTGACCTGCCTGCTTTTGATCAAAAACGACATCAAGCCCAAGGCAAAACAGGAAAGCGTACCCATGAAAGTGGTGCTGCAGAACACCATCGGTCGCCGCGGCTTTCGCAATATTGTCATTTTAGCAACTTTATATAACATTGCGGTATATTTTTCCGTGGGCTTTTTGAGTACCTATCGCCTGAATCCCCATGAACTGGCCTTTTCGGTGGCAACGGTGGAGCTGTTCAACGTGATCGGTAACGGCGCGCGTTTCCTGATCTCCAAGCCCTTTGGCCGCTATTCAGACCGCACGACCTTTGCCAAAGGAGCCGAGCTGGGCATGGGTCTGGCGGCTATCAGCTTTGTGCTGAGTGTTTTCACCGTGCCGGCGACCCGGTATTTGGTGATCCTGCAGATTCTGCTGTATCACATGGCAGCGGCTGGCGTGGGACAGAACATGCTGAACATTACCTATAATTATGTAGATATGAAATACTTCGTACAGGCCTCCGCCATTAAAAATGCCCTGGGCGGTCTGTGCGGCTTCGGCGCATCCCTGCTGGGCAGCGCTCTACTGACCACCATTCAAAACAATGGCAATCAAATTTTCGGGCTGCCGGTGTACGGCCAGCAGCTGATGTCGCTGATCACCGCGGCTCTGCTGGCGGTGTGCATCCTATTCAACCGCAAAGTGGTGCAAAAAGAAAAAATCAAAATCCAGTAACATAAGGAGGATTTCAAATATGACAGCGTTTATGAAAGTAACTGATGAGGCCTATCGCCTGAAACTAAACTGGGGCGCCGAGGAGCCCGCAGCGCTGAGCGGCCTGGTGGCCGCTCGCCGTGATACCGCCGCCTTCCAGATGATCGTTCAGTCGGACTTGCAATACAGTGTGAATGTGGCTCGAGGCGAGTGGCTTTCGGCCAAGGGCCGCCATTTTGGGCCGCACGAGCGGCTAAGAGTGGCCGTGGAAGCTCCCTTCGAGGTGAAATTGCAGATCGAAGGCCTGCTCACCGATGACGACGAAGTGCTCAAGGCTGATGTGCTGCTGAATCAGAATGTACGGGAGGAGCGTGCCAACGTGCCCAGTGCGGTTTGGGCGGAAGTGCGTGTGCCGGCGGATGCGGAGCCCGGTGAGTATATCGTGAAGGCCAGATTGTTCAGTGCCCGATATGGTCAGGATGAGACCGTGGTAGCTGAGGTGGAGATCCCGCTGACGGTAGCTGAGTATGTACTGCCCGAGGCGAAGGATTGGAAGTTCTATTTGGATCTGTGGCAGCATACTTCCAATATTGCCCGTAAGCATGATGTGCTGCTGTGGAGTGATGAGCATTTTGAAGTGCTGAAGACTTATGCAGAGTCTTTGGCGGCTTTGGGTCAGAAGTCCATTACCGTGTGTGTAACGGAGGCACCATGGGATGGTCAGAGCTGTGAAGTGGAAATGACCTATAAAGGCAATGTGTACGAGTATTCCATGATTCCGGTGACCCGCCGTGCGGATGGCTCTTTCTATTATGATTATTCGATTATGCAGCGGTATGTGGATCTGTGTACCGAGGCGGGCATTGGCGGCGATATCGAGATCTTTGGTTTGGTGAATGTAATCGTACAGAATCCGCAGATGCCGAAGGACATCTGCCCTGGATATCCGGAAATGATCAAGATCCGCTATTACGATGAGGCCGATGGCTGCTTGAAATATGTGCGCGATGCGGAAGTAATCAAAGATTTCATTCGTTCTTTGGAGCAATATTTTATCGAGACCAAGCAGATCGACCGTGTACGCATTGCGGCCGATGAGCCCGGCGATGTGGAGAAGTATCGCGTGAGCCTGGCAATGCTGAAGGAACTGGCTCCCAGCTTCCGCTGCAAGTGTGCCATCAACCATGCGGAGTTTATTGAAGAATTCCACGATCGCATCGATGATTTTGTGCCCTATTTGCGCTGTACCGTAGTGGAGTATGACCGCTTGATGCAGTATTATAAAGACTATCCGGATAAGAGATTCCTGTGGTATGTTTGCTGCGGCGGTGCCAGCCCCAACAACTTCCTGCGTACGGCTCTCATCGAGAATCGTATGACCGGTCTGATGACCAGCAAGCTGCGTCTGGATGGCTTCCTGCGCTGGAACTACTGCATCTGGCCCGATGATCCCCGTAAGGATATTCGCTATTCTCACTTTGAGGCTGGCGATACCAACTTTGTTTATCCCGGTTATAACGGCAAGGTGCTCCTGTCCCTTCGTTATAAGAATCTGCAGCGTGGTATTGCAGATTATGAAATGCTGGAGGCAATTCGCGCAGCCAAGGGCGATGAGGTGGCCGATGCTCTGCTGGCTAAGGTGATCCACATTGCAGAGGTAAAAGATTTTTATGATGATGTGCGCTGCAAGCCCAGTGCCGAGATGTTCAGCATGAAGTTTGAGGACTATAATGCACTGAAGGCCGAGATGCTGCAGATTTTGAGTAAGTAAAGTTAAATGATAATATAAGAGCCGATGTAAGAGAAAAACTTGAAAATCTCTTTTACATCGGCTCTTGTTGATTTACATTTTGACGACCAACACTCCGTCGATCATTTGAATTGCATTTTGATCCGGGAAGGAGGGAAGGGCTTGAACTCTGGGGTCATTGACCAATTCTGCATGAACTTCGTCGGAACAAAGGTTGATCGGATAGTTGAGAACATAATCAAAATAGGTTTTATATACGTTGTAATAATAGAGAGAGGTATCGGCGGGGATGGCAGTTTTGCTCCACATGCCGGTGATGTTGTCTACTTTTTCGAAGCCATAGATATTTTCATTGGAAGAGTCTGCACCAATGAAGGCGACAGTGGTTTCACCATAGTGGTAGTCTTCATGCTCTTCCAGGGCTGCTACCACTCGGGTCATGGTACTGAGGGTAGCGGTTGCTTCCATTTCCTTTTTCACATAACATGTATTGGCAATCGCGATATTTTGGAAAAGAAGAAAGATAGCCAGTGTATACGCAAGGAAGCGGGTGACTTTGGAAAATCGACCGGGAAGCATAGCGGGTGTGTTGATTTGGGTCGTAAAGTACAGAAGGAAGATATAAACAAACCAAGAGGCGTAGCACATGAGGTCATGCATGCCCTGACCGGCAATAATGATATAAATACAGTTCATGCCTAAAGGGAGAACCAGCAAAAGAAGACAGGCCAAAATACTCCGAGCCGGTTCGAAGTGCTTGACGATCAGCAGTTTGATGAACTGGATGAAGGCGAGCAGTGCGCTGCTCCAGAGCAAAATCGATAGCAGTATTTGAGGATAGGCAGAGTGGAGGATGTTGTTACGTAAATTGGTGAGCGTGGGGGATAGAAGAGAAAAAATAGACCGCACCGTATTTACAATGTTATCAAGCTGGAACATATCGGTTCGGGGCTGGGGTGTAATGCCGGTGGCAGCATAGACGATTTTGCCCAACAGAAGGTAGAGGATCATACCGATGAGCAGAAAAAGAATTCCGATTACACCTTCAGTCAGGATAGAACGGATCTTTTTTTGTTCCAACAGGTCTATCAAAGAAAGCCAGATCACAAGAGTAACTGTTACTGTTATGTAAGCTTGATAGATGCTTAGAGAGAGGAGCAGGCAAAGAGGGGCTAGCAGAAACTGCTTCCAACGGTTTTGCGTGCGCCAAAATGTGACTGCTCCCATGGATGCCAGCAAGGCTAGAGCATTAAAGTCGAACTCATAAAGATAGGTGGCAATTTGAGAAATCAAAGTAATGTTTGTGGTCATAAGTCCGGCAAGGAGCACGATCAGGGTTTTATTCTCAATTTTGAATAGCCGTACAGTCAAATATACGGCCAGAGACAGCCAGAACATACCGATTAGGCCAATCAGCCAGGGAAGTGATAGCGGGCCACGGAAGAACATGCGATATATGGGAACAAAAAAACGGCCCAGTTCGATTTTCCAGCCTTCTTCTCCCGGCAGGGCGGTAAAAGCATTCAGTACGTCGTGGGAAAGATTGTTATGTAAAAAACCATAGGCATGGGCAATGAGACCCCACAGGAAAGTGGAGATGAGGCAGCAAAGAAGCAGATTCTTGTTTTCTTTCAGATGGTTGCAGATATTCTTTTTTGTGTTGGTGATGGAAAAATTCATGGTAAGCTCCCTGTGTCATAATATGTAAACTCATTATACATGTTGAGATTGAGAGAATCAAGGTTATTTGCTGACTCAACATAAACTGAGAGATTTATCACAAACTGAGACAAATAAGAAAAAAGATGTGAAATAAATCAGTACTATCCAAAAAATTGGATACTAAGTTCTGTATCATTTGCGAAAACATTTTCATTCCTTGAAACGCCTGAAGTGCTTAGAAATATGGTTGAAAAAGCAAGGATGCCATACTATAATTGGTGTAGATAGAGACGGTATATCAAGATCTTTTTATTTCTTTGAACAGGAGGCAGCCTACATATGAACACCCATCTAGCAATTTCTCCTTCTGGCATCCAAACTCGTTGGGCCAGCTTTGAAAACCCTAAGGGGCAAAAGAGCGGTGGCGGCATTGAGAACTTTGGTGCCAAAGGACGCCCTTTTCGTAATCTAGCGAAAGATGAAACCGTGGTACTCATGGAATGTACCGGA
>JAZQUJ010000044.1:0-13671 GCA_045631245.1 Bianqueaceae bacterium | reverse complement strand
ATAGTGGTTATATTGCCCGTGTGGCCTTTTTCATGGACAAGCTGCTGCGCAAGATCGGCCTGTCCGGTCGAAGCATCGTACCCATGCTGGTGGGCTTTGGTTGTACCGTACCCGCCGTTATGGCGACCCGTACCCTGCCCTCTGCTCGCGACCGTCGCATGACCATTCTGCTGACTCCCTTCATGAGCTGTACAGCGAAGCTTCCCATTTATGCTTTCTTTGTAGATGCCTTTTTCCCGGCTCACAGCGGTCTGATCATGGTGGGTCTGTACCTGTTGGGTATTGTTGTGGCCATCGGTATTGCCTTCCTTTATAAAGGTACCTTATTTAAAGGTGAAGCCGTTCCCTTCGTTATGGAGCTGCCCAACTATCGTATGCCCGGTGTAAAAAATGTGGCTCAGCTTCTTTGGGATAAGGCCAAGGACTTTTTACAGCGTGCCTTCTCTGTTATTTTGATTGCCACGATCCTGATCTGGTTCCTGCAGAACTTCGATCTGCGCTTGAATATGGTGACCGACTCTGCGGACAGCATTTTGGCTATGGTTTCCGGTTTGCTGGTTCCTCTGTTTGCTCCTCTTGGTTTGGGCGACTGGAGGATCTGTACTTCCTTCATTACCGGTTTCATGGCAAAGGAAAGTGTGGTCTCCACCTTGGAGATCCTGTTTGTAGGCGCTGTTACCACCGCTATGTCTCCTCTGGCTGCTGCCTCCCTGCTGGTATTCAGCCTTTTGTATACTCCCTGCGTGGCCGCCATGGCTGCCGTAAAACGTGAGATGGGCGGTAAGTGGGCCTGGGGCGTTGGCCTCTGGCAACTCGGCATCGCCTGGGTAGCTGCTCTGGTGGTACGCACCATCGGTTTAGCGATCGGTATGATGTAATGAAAAAGGAGAGGATCCTGCGATGAATATTTTTGATTTTGTAATTCTTGCCGTGGTCATTGTGGCGGTGGGTTTTGCCATCCGCCGAATGATCCTCGATAAAAAACAGGGCAAGGGCTGCGGCGGCAACTGCGCCGGCTGCAGTATGAACTGCTCGAAACGACACAGCTGATTGTAAACGATATAAATTGAAATGACTGCACACCTACGGAATCGCTGACTAGCGGCTTATGGGTGTGCAGTTTTGCTTAGTGCACACCCAGGTGATGCTTATTTCGTCGCCTCCGGGTGTGCCTTTTTACTAATTGCATCTCCACTTATTCCCGTTTATTCCTTGACGAATATTCCCGTTTATGCTATATTTATCCCAGAATATATATATCGAGGTAAGCACTATGGCACAATGGATCACACATCTGCGCGTAGCAGAATCAATTGCAAAACAAATTCCCGAGCTTGACAATCAATGGTTTTACTTTGGCAACATCGCCGCCGATTCCGGCCGAGTTGTATCAAACCAATCTTTTCTAAAGCTGCCCCACTATGATCCGCCCACGCAGATCACCCACTGGAGCTACACGCCCCACAAGCGAAGCGGCAGCATCCAGCCGGACAAATTTTACGACGCGTTCCTGCGTCCCCTGGACACCCCCTTCGATTTCACCGACCGCAAAACGGCCTTTTATTGGGGTTACTTTGCCCACTTGTTAACGGATATTATATGGGTGGACACTATAATCGACCGCGTTAAGGAAAGGCTCAAAGCCGATCAGCAAGTACACCCCGAGCAGAAGGACATCCTCGCTAAGATCCCTCGCATCGATTGGAGCGATATCGATGCCCTCTTCCTGGAGCAGCATCCGGGCTACCGACCGTTGGAAATCATTCGAAATCTGGCACCCATCCAAAACGATCTCCTCCCCTACTTCGACGAAACCGCCATGGAGGAAAAGCGCCAGGAATGCCTAAACTACTACGACACCTATCGCCGCAATCCTGAACATGTCTTTACATATACTCAACCGGAGGATGCCACCCGGACAGTTACTGAAACCGCCGCCCTCTTCCTGCAGCGCCTGGCAGACAAGCAGTTTCAAACCACCCATCGCGCCATCCGTGACATCACCGACTTCGTTTTTATCAATGATAAACCCGAACCCAGCGACCTCATCATCGTCCTCGGCGGCTCCAATCATAAACTCAGTGAATCCGCCGCCCTGCTCTATCAAGCAGACCTCGCCCCGAAAATTCTGGCTACCGGCAAATACTCTCTGGCTCTGGGCTGCTTCGCCCATGAAAAGGTACAGGTGGACAAATATAAAGGAACCTTCGAAACCGAAAGTGACTTCATCGAAAACATCTTACGCCTAAACGGTGTATCCGCTGAAGCCATCATAAAGGAAAGTAACTCCATGCACACCATGGAAAATGCCGAATTTTCCGCCGCCTTGCTCAAAGAACTGAACATCCCCGTCAAACGGGTCATACTCTGCTGCAAGGCCTACCACGCCCGCCGTGCCCTCTTGCACTTTTCCTGCCACTTCCCCGGCGTACAGTTCTACGTTGTCCCCTCCGATTCCGACAATCTGGCCGCTCACAACTGGTACAAAACCGAAAAGGGCTACCGCAAAGTCCTCAGCGAAGTCAAAAAATGCGACACCTACTTCGCTGACTACCACCAACAGCTTCTACAATAACCCCTGCCAAGGAGACTCCCATGTTCATCGAAGAAAGACATCAACAGATCCTCAAAACCCTACACGACACCGGCCGCATCACCACCGCTCAAATTGAGGAGGCCTTCGGCGTCAGCTACGACTCCGCCAAGCGCGACCTGCGCATCCTCGAGGAGAAAGGCCTTCTCAAACGCACCCACGGCGGCGCCCTGCCCCTTCGATCTGTAGGCGCCGGTGCCGACATCCATAACCTCTCCTCCGCAGAGCGCGTTCAAACCGTAAAGGAAAACTACCAAGCCATCGCCCGCGAAGCGGCCAAAATGATCCAGCCCCAGGATGTGGTGTATGTAACCGGAGCCAGCATCGGCTACCTGCTGGTCCGCAGTCTTCCGCAAGACCTATCTTGCACCATCGTCACCAATTCCATCTCCATTGCAGCGGAGCTGCGCCGATACCCGAAGATCACCACGATCATGACCGGCGGTGAGATGCATCCCAATGGCAGCTTCTACGACGATTTCACGCTGAGCGTGCTGCGGCGGATCCGCTTTGACAAGTGTTTCATCACCTCATCGGCAATCTCCGCAAACTTCGGACTGTCCATCCACAAGTCCCGCAATCTGGGCGTGGTGAACACGGTGCTGGCCCAGTCGCAGCAGTGCATTGGCCTGTATCCCACTGAAAAAGTGGGCTTTGATTCCATTATTAGCATCTGCCCGGCGGACAAGCTGGATGTTTTGATCACCGATTGGGACGCCGCCGAAAAGGATCTAGAGCAATTCGACAAGTTGGGGATCGAAGTGAAAATTGCAGAAAAATAAAAAAAGCGATTGTTTTCAAATTGATTTGAGAACAATCGCTTTATTATTTACTTTTCCACAATATTTCTCGCTACATGCACGCCGCTGGCAGAAGCATGGGAAAGGGAATGGGTAATACCGCTTCCGTCGCCGATAATATACAGGCCTTCGTACTTGGACTCCAGCTTCTCACTTACCTCCACTTCCATGTTGTAGAACTTAACTTCCACACCATACAGCAGGGTATCGTCGTTGGCGGTACCGGGTGCTACTTTATCCAGCGCGTAGATCATCTCGATGATGCCGTCCAGAATTCGCTTAGGCAGCACCAAACTCAGATCACCGGGTGTTGCATTCAGGGTAGGCGTCATGAAGCTATCCTGCATACGACCGGGAGTGGAACGACGTCCACGGATCAGATCACCAAAACGCTGCACGATTACACCGCCGCCCAACATGTTGCTCAGGCGGGCAATACTTTCGCCGTAACCATTGGAATCTTTGAAAGGTTCGGAGAAGTTCTTAGACACCAGCAGCGCAAAGTTGGTGTTTTCGGTCTGCTTTTCCGGATCCTCATAGCTATGACCATTTACAGTAATGATACCGTTGGTATTTTCATTTACCACAGCACCCTTGGGATTCATACAGAAGGTACGCACCTTATCGCCATACTTTTCGGTACGGTATACGATCTTACTCTCGTAAAGCTCATCGGTCAGGTGAGCAAACACAGTGGCGGGCAGTTCCACACGCACACCAATATCCACACGGTTGGACTTGGTGGGAATGTTCAGATCGCGGCACACGCTCTCCATCCACTTACTGCCGCTGCGACCAACGGAAATGATACAATCTTTACAAGTATAAGCCGCATCTTTGCAGAAGACCTGATATCCGCCATCGATGCAAGCCACCGACTGCACAGGCATATCAAAGAAGAACTCCACCTTATCTTTCAGATCCGCATACAGATTTTCCAAAACTACATAGTTAATATCGGTACCCAGGTGACGCACCGATGCATCCAGCAGATGCAGGTCGTTTTGAATACACAAAGTCTTAAAACGAGTACCGGCCGTGGAGTACAGCTTAGTACCCTCGCCACCGTATTTCATGTTGATCTCGTCAACATACTTCATCAGATCCAGCGCCTGCTTCTTACCAATATATTCGTACAAAGTACCGCCGAAATCATTGGTAATGTTATATTTACCATCGGAAAAAGCACCGGCACCACCGAAACCACTCATAATGGAACAGCTCTTACAGTTGATACAGCTCTTGATCTTATCGCCATCGATGGGGCAGCGACGCTTCTCCAGCGCATGGCCTGCCTCAAATACAGCGATCTTCAAATTGCGATCCAGCTTAGTCAATTCATAGGCAGCAAAAATACCGCCCGGGCCTGCACCAATGATGATCACATCATACTCAGATCCCTTTTTCACTTCGTTTTTGTCCATAATCTCATTAAAAAATGCATTCATGTTTAAATCCAGCACCTCCGCCATTTTGATCAACATTTCGGTATCCGGCACCGAAAAACCTTTTTCCCATTTCGAAATGGTTTGTCTCACTACATTCAATTTCACTGCCAGTTGTTCCTGTGAAAGCCCTTTGGCCTTACGCACTTGCTTCAGCTTTTCGTTTAACATGCCGCTTCCTCCTTGTTAACCAGTTTCTATTATAATCTCCTCTAGACCAAACTGCAAGCAACGAAACTTAACATTTTGCATTTTGCTTTCGCGTTTTTTGTAGTATACTATAGGCACAGCACATTATACACAAAAGATTGGAGATTCACCCATGTCCACTACCCTCTACTACTTTTCTTCCACCGGCAATTCCTTAACCACTGCCCGCCTGTTACAAGAGCAGCTCATCGCTGCCAAGTTCGACGAAGACTGTCGCCTTGTACCGGTAACCTCCACCAAGAATGTATCAAAAGTAATCGACGAGGCCGATACCATCGGTTTTGTCTTTCCTATCTATTACGGTAACATGCCCTACCCTGTTCGGGAAATGATCAGCAAAATGGTGTTCAAATCGGAGGCCTATATTTTCATCGTGAGCACCTATCGCGGCCACAGCGGCGATATTGCAGGTCGCATGGATCAGCTACTGAAGACCCGTGGCCAAAAGCTTTCCCTCTCTCTGGGGCTGCCCATGCCGGGCAACAGTTTCATCAATCCTCCTGAGGTGGATGCACAGTATCTCGCGGAGCAGTCTCAAAACATAGCGAACCTGCTGCCGGGCTTGCTGGCACGACAAACGGAGGACTATGCCACCACCGAGGTTTTCGGGCTGCGCCCGGTGGATTACCCCAACAACTTCCGCGGCATTACCGCCGAAGATCACTGTACCGGCTGCGGCACCTGCGTGAAGGTGTGTCCCATGAACAATGTTCAGCTGCAAGACGGTAAGGCCGTGATCGGCGACGACTGCAGTACCTGTCTGGCCTGCTTCCACTGGTGTCCGGTGAAGGCCATTTGGATGAGCAAGCAGGAGAATATTGCCCGCCGCGACCAGTATCGGCATCCGGATGTAACGCTGGCGGACATAATCGCACAAAAATAATCCTAACAAACAAAAAGACACTTTCAATCGAAAGTGCCTTTTTCATTTCTCGTCCTATTTACTCAATGAACATCTTTCCTGTATGCCATTCGGGAATTCCGTAATGCTTGATGTAGATCCGTTTCATGTCGATTCCGGCGATCTCAACCAAAGCCTTGCAGATCTCCTTGGAATAGGCTTTCAGCGCCTCGGAATCCGGATTGTTATTGCAAGCTACATCCACAACTGCGCAGGGCTCGCCCTCCACGGTACCGTAATACAGATTGCAATTCGGAACGATCTCGGCCATGGTAACGGGGGCAGACTTTCCGGGGATCAGAGCGATCGCATTCAGGGTCTTCTCGGCCAGCTTTTCGATCTGGTCCTGTGTCAAAGAATTAGAAACACGTACTTGTACATGCGGCATGATATATACCTCCTATAAAATAATTTTAAGTTAAGCGCCAGCTCAGCGCTTGCCAAACTGAGCGATCTCTCGATTTACTTTCTCACGCAGTCTCAGAATATAACCTTCGCCGGTGGGATACTCGGTAAAGGTGACCGGAATCTGAGCTTCCTCGTGGATCAGTTCGATCACATGCTCACGGCTGGTCAGTCTTTCCAAAAGCTTCAAAGCTTGCAGGTCCTGCAGACCTTCATTGAAGATCAGCAGACGCTGGGAAGCTACGGGCTTGCGGTCCTTACCGGGATAGATAATGAAGGGATCGCCTGCCGGGAAGAAGCCTTCGCCATCGGTTACGGCATAGGGATCGATGGGACGCAGGGACTGTACGGAATAGTAGTAGTTCAGACCCCACTGCAGGAAACCGGCTACATTTTCCAAATACATCTGAATACCCAGAATACGGGTACGATAGCCGGGCATGGCCATGAATCGGTTGGACAGGTTGTTCCAGCCCTGACCGATACAATAATATACCCAAAAGTCTTCCGGACGTCTGCCCTTCAAGAAGGGCTCCAAAGCACTGGTAGCCACAGCCGGGCAGTTGCAGATGCCCTGCTCAAAGTAGCTGTAGTCGCTCATGGCATCCATCAGCGGATATCCTTCCACCAGCGGTGCCACCAATTCCTTCAGTTTCAGGTACTGAGGCAGATGATCCTCACTGGGTTCATCGGTCAGATGGAAGTATACCTTGCCGCGCAGGCCGGCCTTGTCCAAATATGCGGTCAGTTCACCCAGGAATACGGTCAGGAACTCTTTATAGGCATCGCCCAGAGCCTCGGTCTCCCATCCGAAGATCTTCTTATATTCACCGTCCACCGTTGCCATTACCTTCGGGCAGTTGGTGCCGCCCCACTGGCTGAACAGATGGCTCATTTCAAAATATTCGATGCCGCAGTCCTGACACATCTTGATAAAGCGGGTCAGCTTGGAAAAGTCAAAGGAATACTGACCATTGGTCAAAGTTACGTCTACAAGCTGCACGGTGGGACGCTCATAGTGAATGGCGGTATCCAGCGGAGGAGTAAACATAGGAGTCAGGATCATGGTCTGACCATAGTCCGCTGCCATGCGGATCAGGTTTTCCATGGCAGTCCAGTGCTCTTCGCTGAATACTTCATCGTGATAATAATTGGCCAAACAGTCGCCATGGAACCAGCAGGTGTATTTCAAATCGGATTTGGGAAGCTGTACTCCTACCACTTCCAGACTTGTGCTTACGCTGCAGTCCACGGATTTTTCACCCCAATAGGGGCTCTTGGCCGTGAGATTCACCTTGATCGGATATGTGCCGGCAGGCACACCCTCGGTGCGTACCTCCAGCAGCATGCTGCCCCACTGGCCGCAGATGCTGTTGATGGCACCGATCTTTCCGGTACCTTCCAGCGGTTCAATGGCGTCGCAGCACAGGCCGTAGGGTTCCGGATCGAACAGAGGATCCGGGAAGAGACCCGGCTGATCGGTGAGATAGTGATTGTCCAGCGCTCTGCCGTTCAAAAGCTGAGCAGGCACGTAGCCAACTCGGCGAATGGTTACCGGCAGTTCCGATTCGATATCCACGTACAACAGGCAGCCATAGGTGCGCTGCATGTCGATTTTGGCTGCGATCTGGAAGGCATATTTTTCGCCCTGCAGACAGGTCATGGGAGTAGTGGTGGGGCAAGGATCTTTCATAGGAAATACTTTTTCCAAAGAAGATAAGATTCTGGTTTCAATATTCATGATTCATGAATTCCTCCTGTGTGATCGTTATGTAAAGCAAGTCGCTTTGGATTCATTTCAGTTGATTTTAAGCGGTTTTCTTTTCCACCTTTTTCATGATGGTCTTCCATTTGCCGCCCTTATAGCGGATGTACAGCAGCACCAGACGCACACAGATCTCGATGGCCATAACGGTAAAGGAGGCGATCAGAGGCAGACCAAGGAAGCGAATGGCGATCACCGAAAACAGGGTACGCACGCCCCAGTTGGTGGAAGCCGAAATATAAAAGTTAACAGTGGTATCACCGGAACCACGCAGCACACCGGAGAAGATCCAGGCTGCTACCTGAGGAGCCTGAATAAAGGCCATCAGTTCCAGACATTCGGCAGCGATCTTGATAACCTCCCGATCCGGTGTAAACAGACCGATTAGCTGCTCCGAGAATATGTACAAGCCTGTACCGGTCACCAGCATAACCGAAATACCCATGATCATGGTGGTTTTTACAAACTTTTCAGCCAGTTTCGGCTTTTCTGCGCCCAGCGACTGACCAACCAGGGTGGTGATGGCCATCTGGAAGGCGAAGGCGGGCATATAGGACAGGGACTCGGCCGACAGACACAGGCTGTTGGCCGCAATGTTAGCGGTACCCAGGGTAGCAATGCTGCTGGTTACAAATATACCAGAAGACGACATACACATACGCTCCAGCATAGCAGGCAGGCTGATCTTGAAGATCTGTCTGGTCAGCTCGCGATCCGGCAGCAAACTGTTCTTCTCTTTAAAGGAAATACGATATTCATTTTTCTTTTTAAAGGCATTGCGCAGGGCGATGCATCCGGCCACAGTCATACCAATGGCGGTTGCCGCACCGGCACCGGCCACGCCCCAACCCGCACCAGGCATGGTAAAGGTAAAACCCAGTACCGTCAACGAACGGGTAGGATAGATCAGCAGGAAGTTACCGCACACATTCACGATATTCATGATCAGATTTGCCTTCATGGGTGTCTTGGTATCACCGTAACCGCGGAAGGCCGAATTCAGGATCATAGAAGTCAAAGAAAAGATTCGACCACAGGAAACAATGAGGTTATACTGGGTAGCCGTATCGATGATATCTTCACCGGCACCCATCCACAACGGGATCTGGCGGGAAAGGGCCAGCACCAACGCTGTGATCGGTACACCTACATATAAAATAACCAAAAGTGTATGCCGCATCAGCTTCCGTACCAACTCGGTATTTCCGGCACCCGTTGCTCGGGCCACCAGGGCTGTAATACCAACGCCCAGCGACATGATAATGCCGTTCAGCAAAAATACCGGTGAGTTACTAATACTGATGGATGCCGTAGCTGTGGCTCCCAAGGAACCCACCATGGCAGTGTCGGCAAAGCTGACTAAGGTCGAAAAGATCTGTTCCACAAATACCGGCCAGGCCAGCAGAATGATGGTCATAAAAGTACTTCTGGACTCATCTGTCACGTTGAGTTTTTTCTTGTTTGTCGCCATGAATATCGTTCTCCGTTCCGAAGCTCTTCTTTTGCTCCTATACTTTTTAAATTAATTTTAATTATAGCACAACTGCGAGCAACAAACAACGGCTTTACGACTTGACCACACTCTTTTTTTCCATGCGCTGCATAACGGTTTTCCAATGTCCGCTACGATACCGGAAGTAGAATATGATCGTACGGAGCGTAATTTCAAAGGCCACCACGATATAGGCCTGCTCCAGCTGAAGACCGAACAAGCGAATGCCCAACACCATACACAAAGTACGGATGCCCCAGTTGGTGGCGGCATTAATGTAGAAAATAACTTTGGTATCGCCTGCGCCTTGAAGAGCACCGGAATAGATCCAGCCAATCAGCTGTGGTACCTGAATGGAAGCCTCCACCCTCAGACAGGCTGCCGCAATGGCAATTACCTCCGGATCGGGGGTAAACACCCCAATGATCGGCTCTGCAAATATAAACAGCGCCGCTCCTGTGAAAAACATAACCGTACCGCCCAGCCGAATGCTGATGCGCACAAATTTTTCAGCCAGGTTGGGCTTATCGGCGCCCAGTGCCTGACCAACCAGCGTGATGATCGCCATTTGGAAGGCAAAGGCAGGCATATAGGAAAGGGCTTCCGCGGTACCGCACAAAGAACTGGCGGCTACACTCTCTGTACCCAAAGATGCAATACTGCTGGCGACCAGTACGCTGGCGGAGGACAAACACAGTCTCTCCAGCAGCGCCGGCAAACTGATTCGAAAAATGCTGTGGCTCAGTTCCCAATCGGGCTTGAAACTGCCTTTTTCCTTCAGTTCGATTCGATAGGGATTATCTTTCTTAAAGGCATTGCGCAGGGCGATCAAGCCGGATATAGCCATACCAACAGCCGTCGCCACACCTGCCCCTTCCACGCCCCAACCGGCACCGGGCATGGTAAAACTGAAACCCAAAATCGCCATCGTACGCGTAGGATAGATCAAGAAAAAGTTTCCAATTACATTCACCACATTCAGCACTAGATTGGCCTTCATGGGCGTTTTCGTATCGCCATAACCACGAAAAGCGGAGTTCAAGATCATCGCCGTCAGCGAAAAGATACGTCCGCAAGACACGATCAAATTATATCGGGCCGCCGTATCCAAAAAGGAATCGGTAGCACCCATCCACATGGGGATCTTGCGGTACAAAGCGATCACCAATATAGTGACTGGCACGCCCACATACAGAATCGCCAGCAGAGCATGACGCATGAGCTTCTTTACCTGTTCCCCATCGCCTCGTCCCGTTGCCCGGGCCACCAGTGCAGTAATACCTACACCCAGCGACATGATGAGTCCGTTCAACAAAAACACCGGCGAATTGCTAATACTGATCGAAGCCGTGGCCTCCGCTCCCAGCGAACCCACCATGGCCGTATCGGCAAAACTCACCAGCGTGGCAAAGATCTGCTCCACGAACACCGGCCAAGCCAGCAGCAAAATCGTCATCCACGGTTTGCGGGATTCATCCATAATATTGATCTGTGCTTTCGGTTTCTTTTGCTTCATTTCATCCTCCATTTGCGCCGCTCCGGCGCAGCTTTCCTTGGTAAAACTTCCCACGATTGTACCACAAAGCGCCCCAAGGCGCAAGCCGCTGACAAGTTTCTTTCGACCAATTTTACCATGATTTTGACTTGAAAATCGCTCTGCCCCGTGCTATGATGATGAGTAACAAAGCGAGTGAAATGGTCCGGTTTGCGCCCACGGCGCAGCATCCAAAAATGCTTTCCGGAATGTTTTCCAAATTATTTTCTTCGCCATACCCGAAACGAAAAAGGAGTACCCATTATGCATTACGAGACCCATAAACTTTCTATGCCCGGCTCTGCCGATTATGCGAAATTTACCACTTATTTTTTTGATGTTTCCCCCGAACTGCCCTACGAAAAGCGTCCCACTGTAATCGTTTGCCCCGGCGGCGGTTACGGCATGACCAGTGACCGCGAGGCTGAGCCTGTGGCCATGGCCTACAATGCCGCCGGCATTAACACCGTGATCGTTCGTTACTCTGTGGCTCCGGCCCGCTTCCCCACCGCTCTGCTTGAGGTTGCTGCCGCTGTTCGCTACGTGCGAGAGCAGGGTCCTGCGCTGGGCTGCGATCCTGACCGCATTTTCGTGACCGGCTTCTCCGCCGGCGGCCACCTTACCGCCAGCTATGGTAACTTCTGGAGCCGTCCTTTCATTGCTGAAACTCTTGGCTGCGACAGCGAAGTCCTGCGCCCCAACGGTCAGATCCTGTGCTATCCGGTCATCACCTCCGGTGAATATGCTCACCAGGGCTCCTTCAAGAACCTGCTGGGCGAGGCTTATGAGGCTGAAAAAGAGAACCACTCTCTGGAGAATTTCGTAAACGAAAATACCCCTCCCACCTTTATTTGGCATACTCAGTCCGATAATGCGGTTCCGATCGAGAACTCCATTTTCCTGCTGAACGCTCTTCAGAAGCAGGGCATCAAGACTGAGTTCCATATGTATCCGGAAGGCGTACATGGTCTGTCCCTGTGCAACCACCTGACCAGTAAGAATCCTATCATGATGGTTCCCCACGCTGCCGGCTGGATCAATTTGGCTACGGAGTTTGTTTGGAGTTTGTAAATCCATGATTGGCAGGATTTTGCCTGCTGATTGCTTGAGGAATTTAAAATGACTGCACGTTCTTGGCTTGTGAAATGGCCTGACGTGTAGTCATTTTTTGATTTGCTACATGGTTATTCCTTTTTGGCTATACTAACCATGTAGCTTCATCCGTTATTCAATGAAAAAAAGGCTACTCACATTTTTGCAAGCAGCCTTTTTAACTTTAGTCTTCATACATGGCATTGTTTTCTTCCCAGGTCCGGTTCAAATTTCGATTTGCTTTCTTTTCAAAAGCTTCACTGAATTCTTCAGCGGTGATACCATAGCAGTCCAGCATGTCAACGAAATACATCATCACATCGCTGCACTCCTCCACAAAGTGAGCACGCACATGCTCGTTTTCCATGATGGCCTTTTCACCTTTTTTCTTGATGATGGCGATTATTTCGCCTACCTCGTCGATACACCACAGTAAACTGTTGCGGCCATTTTCGGGAATATGCGGATCCCAATCATCTTTATGTTTTTCCAATAACGCCTGCTGATAGCGCAGCAGATCGGACATTCTTAAATCGCTCATGATTACTTCTCCTTCAATAGCCGCCACACTCGGCGGTGGTTCACAAATTTACCCCCAGTATACACCTGTTGCCCTTGCAAAACAAGGGAAAAATGCGTATAATCATAAATAATGAAAATGTTTAAGAGGTGCGTCCCCCATCTGGCACCTCAGACTGGAGGATTGCCTATGATGGCAGACAAAGCCAAGGTTAGCCGCCTGCTGAAAACCGCTCGCGGACAAATCGATGGCATTTTGAAAATGATCGAAGAAGATCGCTACTGTATGGAGATCTCCCATCAGGTCATGGCCACCGAAGCTGTACTTCACCGGGCCAACAAAGAGATCATCCGCGCCCACATGAAGGGCTGCGTAGCCGATGCCATTGCAAATGATAATGGTGATGAAAAGATCGACGAACTGATGGATATTCTCGATCAATTCAGCCGCTAAAAGTATACATTTTAAAATTTCTTAACAAGAAAGGATCACATATCATGAACTTACAGGAAATCTGCGGTCAGCGTCAGTTGACCTTCATGCAAAAATTTGATTACATCCGCGAAGCCGGCACCCCTGCCGAATTAAAAGCTGCTCAGGAAATCCAGGCTGAGCTGGCTAGCTTTGGCGTAGACAGCCACACTGAAGAGTTCGAAATCGATACCTTCAAAATTTTAGAAGCTACTTTAACAATTACCGAGCCCTATAAAAAAACGTACACCGTTGCCGGTTATGGCCGCTGCGGCAACACCCCCGGCGGTTACATCGAGGCCCCCTTCCTGTATGTGGAAAACGGCGACCCCATCAGCCTGTCTCAGGCTGCCGGCAAGATCGTTATGATCAACGGTTTCATGCGTCCCGACGTATATCAGAAGTTAGTGAAGGCCGGTGCTGTTGGCTTTGTTACCATTACC
>JAZQUJ010000043.1:0-4542 GCA_045631245.1 Bianqueaceae bacterium | reverse complement strand
TTTGATCGGGCCATCAACATGCTGACCGGGTCCGGCACATTCCAACTGATGCTGCAGCCCTCCGATTCCACTATGTCGCTGCGATCAGCTCTGGCCTATAAATATAACCCCACGGTGCGCTACAGTGTGGAGCTGTACCGCGACCAGCAAGGCGCCGCCGGTGAACTCAAGGTTTTGCTGCGCAGTCAGAACAATAGCCTGATCCTGTACATGAATCAGTTTTTCAAACTCTGGACACGGCTGGAACAGGCTTATGTGGGCGACACCAATTTCAAAATCGAAAGTGGCCGCTACACCAGAGTGCTGCGTCTGCCGGAGAAGGTGAAGAGCAACGAGCAGATGGGCGAGATCCTAGCTGAGTACATCAAAGTGCTGGATGAATGCATGAAGATCTTCTTCGAACTGCTGGATCAGCCCCAGACCGCCGCCGCTCGCATCGAAAATCGGTATAGGAAGTATTTGGCCGGTGGCAATGCCATCTGTTAAGGGATGCATCATGAGCATGTTCCGCCTGTGGCGGAAAAAGTAAATTTGCAGATCAGATTTGCTTTAGTAAGTTGTGCAATGGATGCACAACTTGAGGAAAATAGAGAGAACTACAAGGAGAAGAAATATGAATTTTCAGAAATTGACGCAGAAAAGTATTGAGGCGATCCAGGGGGCGCAGTCGTTGGCGATGGATCGCAAGAATCCGCAGGTGGAGCAGGAACATTTGCTGCTGGCTCTGCTGCAGCAGGAGGGCGGGCTGATCGGCTCACTGTTGGAGAAGATGGGTGTGCCGGTACAGCCGCTGATGCAGGCGCTGGAAGGAGCGATCCGTAAGCTGCCTCAGGTTTCCCAGGGCAGCAGCCAGCAGTATGCATCTTCTGATTTAGAGGCGGCTTTAGCAGAGGCCGAAAAGCAGGCAGCGGCCATGCAGGATGAGTACACCTCGGTGGAGCATTTGATGCTGGGCCTGATGGAGAAGGCATCGAATGCTTTGAAACAGCTGCTGACTTCCTTCCGGGTGGATGAGAAGATCTTTCGAGAGGTGCTGAAGCAGACTCGTGGAAATGCCCGGGTGACCTCCGATAATCCGGAGAGTACCTATGATGTTTTAGAAAAATACGGACAGGATTTGGTGGAGCTGGCTCGTCAGCAGAAGCTGGATCCGGTGATCGGCCGCGACAGCGAGATTCGCAGTGTGATTCGAATTTTGTCCCGCAAAACGAAGAATAATCCTTGTTTGATCGGTGAGCCCGGTGTAGGTAAAACGGCCATTGCCGAGGGTTTGGCTCTGCGAATTGTGCGGGGCGATGTGCCGGATAGCTTGAAGGATCGCAAGATCTTTTCTTTGGACATGGGCGCACTCATCGCCGGTGCCAAGTTCCGTGGTGAGTTTGAGGAACGTTTGAAGGCGGTGCTGAATGAGATCAAAAACAGCGATGGTAAGATCATTCTGTTCATCGATGAGCTGCACACCATTGTGGGTGCGGGTAAGTCCGATGGCGCCATGGATGCGGGTAATCTGCTGAAGCCCATGTTGGCCCGCGGTGAACTTCATTGCATCGGTGCCACCACTTTGAACGAGTATCGTCAGTATATTGAAAAGGATGCGGCTCTGGAGCGCCGTTTCCAACCGGTGCTGGTGCCGGAGCCTGCGGTGGAGGATACCATTTCCATTCTGCGAGGCCTGAAGGAGCGCTATGAAGTATATCATGGCGTAAAGATTCAGGATCAGGCGCTGATCGCTGCAGCAGTATTGTCCAACCGCTATATTTCCGATCGTTTCCTGCCGGATAAGGCGATCGACCTGGTGGATGAGGCCTGCGCCATGATCCGTACCGAGATCGATTCCATGCCCACGGAGCTGGATGAGATCTCCCGTAAGATCATGCAGTATGAGATCGAGGAAGCGGCCTTGAAAAAGGAGACTGACAAGCTGTCCCAGGAGCATTTGGCCGACATTCAAAAGGAACTGGCGGATCTGCGGGAGCAGTTCAACGAGATGAAGGCCCGTTGGGAGAATGAAAAGAATGCCATCGGCAAGGTGCAGAAGCTGCGTGAAGAGATCGAGCAGGTGAATGCCCAGATCGAGAAGGCTGAAAATGAATATAATTTGGATAAGTTAGCTGAGCTGAAATATGGTCGTCTGCCGGCTCTGCAGAAAGAACTGGAAAAGGCGGAGGAACTGGAAGAAGAAGGGCAGCAGGCGGCTTCGCTGCTGCGTGATAAGGTGACGGAGGAGGAGATCGCCCGCATCATCTCTCGGTGGACCGGCATTCCGGTTTCAAAATTGGTGGAGAGTGAGCGCGAGAAACTGCTGCATTTGGATGATACCCTGCATGAGCGGGTAATCGGCCAGGATGAGGCGGTGCAGCGGGTGTGCGATGCGATTTTACGTTCCCGTGCGGGTATTCAGGATCCGGACCGTCCCATTGGCTCCTTCCTGTTCATGGGTCCCACCGGTGTGGGTAAAACGGAGTTAGCTAAAGCTCTGGCTCAGGCTTTGTTCGATGATGAACGCAGCATGGTGCGTATCGATATGAGTGAATATATGGAAAAGTACTCGGTATCTCGTTTGATCGGAGCACCTCCCGGATATGTGGGCTACGATGAGGGCGGTCAGCTGACAGAGGCGGTACGCCGCAAACCCTATGCAGTAGTACTGTTTGACGAGGTGGAAAAGGCGCATCCCGATGTGTTCAATGTGCTGCTTCAGGTACTGGATGATGGTCGAATTACCGATTCCCAGGGCCGTACGGTTGACTTTAAAAATACCATTATTATCATGACCTCCAATCTGGGGTCTTCCATGATTCTGGAGGGCATCGATCCGATGAGCGGCGAGATCACCGAAGCAGCTAAGGAGCAAGTGCAAATGCTGCTGAAGCAGTCCTTTAGACCGGAGTTTTTGAACCGCTTGGATGAGATCGTTTTCTATAAGCCTTTGACTAAGGAAAACATCAGTGGTATTGTGGATCTTTTGCTGGAAGATCTGAGCCGCAGACTGGCCGATCGCCAGCTGTCCATGAAGCTGACTGAGGCTGCTAAGCAGTATCTGATCGATGGTGGTTATGATCCAGTATATGGAGCCCGTCCGCTGAAGCGTTTCATCCAGCAGAAGTTGGAAACCTTGCTGGCGCGCAAGATGATCGCTGAGGATCTGGAGCCGGGATGTGAGATCGTTGTGGACTATGATGGACGAGGATTGAAAGCATAAAAGCAGGATTCGATAAATAAGAGAACGGTGCTGAGAAACAGGTGAAAGTCTGGTTTTCAACACCGTTTTTTATATGTTGTGATACGCCTACATTTTGTGGAAGATGTTGCAATCTTGAAGGAGGAGTGTTACAGTGTAGTTACGATATCTGAAGGGAGCGAATATGATTATGCCTAAGACCTTGTATGTCACCGATCTGGATGGAACCTTGCTTCAAAATGACCAAACTCTGTCAGCAGAAACAGTTTGCATATTGAATGAGCTGTTGGATCAGGGACTGTGTTTCACCTATGCTACCGGCCGTTCTTTCAATAGTGCAGCACCCATTACGAAATCGCTGCATCTGACGATTCCTGTTATTACCCGAGATGGCTGTATCATTGCGGATCCGCGCGACAGTCGAGAAATCGAGATCAATCGGATCTCCGATGACATGATCCAAAAACTCCGTCCTATTCTGGCACCTATCATGTCTTCTTGTTTTATCACAACCTATGCTAAAGGAAGCGAGTTAAAACTTTATTGTAAGAGCAATTGCAGTGAAGGTTTTCAGCAGTACTTGGAAGAACATGCCAATGACAAAAAACTGGCCAGTGTATCCGATGAGGAAGCTTTGTTTGATAATGAGATTTCCTTCTTTAAGTTCATTGCAGGTTTCGAAGAACTGGAACCGATCTACCTGCAGGTGAAGGAGGATCCGGAACTGAGCTGTTTCCTGCAAAAGGATAATTACAGTGAGGCGTATTGGTTCAGTATTTATCCAAAGTGTGCTACCAAGGCAGCAGCGATCCAAAAACTTCAAAGGCAGCTGGGCTGTGATCGGCTGGTGGTATTTGGTGATTCAGTAAACGACATATCCATGTGCCAAATTGCCGATGAATCCTGCGCAGTTGCCAATGCAACGGAGGATGTTAAGACCGTGGCCACTCATGTAATCGAATCGAATATGACGAATAGCGTGGCCCGATGGATCAAAGAAGACTACGCTGGATCGAAATAAAGTTTTAGAATGTGTGTTTATAAACGAATGTATACAAAAACACCACCTGTTCAAGTTAACTTGATAGGTGGTGTTTCGTTTCACTATGTAGTTTAGATTAAGCGTTCTGCTCCAACCATTCGTGGATGTTTCTCAGAACTTCGTCTGCATCCAAACCATGTACGGCGCAAGCCATCTCCAGAGGTTCGTTAGCAGCGGAGGGGCAGCCGATGCAGTGCATACCGGACTCCATCAGAACCTGTGCAATACCTCTATTGTATCTGAGCATTTCGCCCATAGTAGTCTGCTTGGTGATGATCATGATGTATATCTCCTTTCGGTTAGTGTTGTATTCATTGCC
>JAZQUJ010000042.1:0-18258 GCA_045631245.1 Bianqueaceae bacterium | reverse complement strand
CTATGTCATCGGACGTATTGCTACTTTTAATGATTCCTATTTTGCAAAAGACCACCCCGAATATGCCATATCGGATCTGCAGGGAGAACCGCTGAAACTCTCCGGTGAGTATTGGCCGTCTCCCTTTCACAGAACAGTCTGGCAATACAAGGTGGATCTTGCAGTGGAAGCAGTAGTATTGATGGGCTTCCATGAAATTCAGTTTGACTATGTCCGTTTCCCAGATAGCACCTGGCGCCATGAAAGCGATGGTACCATCGATTTTCGCAATACCTATGGGGAGACAAAGGCGCAGGCGATCCAGCGATTTTTGATGTATGCTGCGGACATCCTCCATGAACAGGGTGTCTATATCAGCGCGGATGTGTATGGAGAGAGCGCCTATACCTATGTGACAGCTTACGGACAGTATTGGCCGGCTATCAGTAATGTGGTGGATGTGATCTGTGCCATGCCCTATCCCGATCATTTTTCTGCCACCAATGGGTGGAAACCTTGGGAGCATCCATATCAAACCGTATATGAATGGGGACAAAAGGCAGCAAACAGACAGACCGAAACAACATCTCCGGCGGTGGTGCGTACATGGATCCAGGCTTATAATGCCATTTGGGAACCCTACAATGTCTATGGCGCGAAAGAATTGAATGATCAGATCAAAGGTCTGTTAGATGCAGGTCTCACAGGTGGATATATGACCTGGAATAGTGCTGCATCACTAGAAAAATATGAATCATTGATACCGGCATTTAAAGCTGATATTCAATGATTCATATTCCAGATTTCCGTATTAGGTTTGAGCAGATGTATTAGAATCAATATTGTCTATATTTACGATCAACAAAATGGCACCTCTACCTACGCCATGATAATCAATGGATGCGATAATATAAAGCTTTCCGTTAGATTCGCAAACGGCAGGATAATGGCAGGCATAGGGCTCCCCTTGCTGGGGATCTAAAGGATAATCCGTTAGCACCAGACGTTTGTTAAATTCCATAGTGTCTTTGTCGGTAAAATAGGCGACTAAACGAGAACGTTTAGAATCTTTTACATACTCGTTTGCAATTAGAAAATTCTTATGATTCGATAAACTTCCGGTATAAATTTTAGAATTGATATACGGTATGTCATGACAAAGTAACGGGCTCCAACTTTCACCCCAATCCTTTGATAGATAAACCAGAGGAACTCTTTTTCTGTCATTTCGATTGAACATATAAAGCGTATGATTCTGAATGATAACAGAAATTTCAGGATGAATTAATTTATCACCGTCGGGCAGCGCTCCATCCGGAGCAATTTTGACTAATCTCCACTCTGCATCAATTTTTCCACTGTCTGAAATGAGCACAGCGGGAGTATTGGGGAAACCGTCTAATTCCGCAACTCTTCCGGGAAGCAGAAGTTTGCCATTCGGCAAAGTAACAACATTGGTGTTCAGCTTAAATGGAATCGGTCTTGACCATACAATCTCGAAGGCACCAGTTTCTTCATTTAAAACATATAAATCTAAGGAATGTATTAAATCGGCACCCACCATTTGATTCATAAGCATGTAGAGCTTACCGTCACATATTCCGTAAACGGGCGGACAGTACAGAATTTGACAACTTTCATCCTGGGCTATAATTTCCATTTCGGTCCAGGTCTTACCGTTGTCATAAGAACGCTTTCCGCAAATCGGTGTATATCCACGAAGCTCGGTTTCTACACAATTATACCAGGATGCATACAGTACACCTTTGAATTCGATGATGGCAGCTTCGTGTAAAAATTTAAACGAGTCGTCGGGCGTAAAAACAGGAATTGCTTCAATATTTAAATGAGTTAGATCCTGAAGATTGGGGTTTAAAAATTCAACGGAATCAAGTTTGCTTCCAAGTAATATATCTTCAGGTCTGTGGTAAGGGTAAATTTTCATAGTAATCTCCAGTCTGCCGCTTTTTAGTGAGCTGTAATATACCTTACAGCAGCGCTGAATAAATACTTTCGCCGCCGTTGACAAATACTTCGATCACATATTCATCACGGAGGATCTTGAGATCACGGATCTCGCCGGTATATACCACGGGCTCGCGGCCGGTTCGTTCGATGCGGAAGCCATCAGCGGTTACCTGCACGGCAGGATCGGAGTCGGTCAGCAAATGCTGAACTTCGGCGATGGGATAACCGTAGATCTTACCACCGATCAGCTTCATTTCGCGGGGGAGGGACATGCAGCCAACATCTTTGGGGGCGTAGCCGCTGTAGGGCCAGCCGGGGATCCAGGTGATGAGGATGTTGCGGCCTAGGTGATCACGGAAGACCTGACCGGCGTATTGATCAGGACCTTTGTCTACGTTATCGGACACTTCGGTGGTGAAGATGCCATCTTTGAAAGTGCCGTACATGGCGGAAAAATAATGACCATCGAAGGTGCAAACGGAAACGGTGAGCAGGCATTTGCCATCTTCTGCGGGCATGAAGGAGGGACATTCGGTGAATTTAGAGTTGGGCCATTCACTCATGATGCCCTTGAAAGTCCAGTCGAACATATTCTCACTTTCGTAGAGAAGCAGACGAGCGGCTTTCTTTTCGGGATTGCCGGTGGCCATAACGCAGTAATATTTGCCATCGATATAGGCAACAGCCGGATCGCGAAAGTCGGGGCCTCCTTCAGGCGGATAATGACCGATGATAGGATTGCCGACGTACTTTTCGAAGTGCAGTCCATCGGTGGAATAAGCCACGCTGACGCACTGGAGTTTTTCGTCACTGCCTTCCGGGGTATAGATGGAAGCATAAAACAGATACAGCACATCATCTTTCACGATGGCGGTGCCGGACCAGCAGCCGCCTTTGTCGTAGGGCTGATCGGGATAAAGGGCTACGGGCAGTTCTTCCCAGGTCAAAAAGTCTTTGGTGCGGGCATGACCCCAGTGCATGGGCTCTTTCCAGGGAACCTCGTGGTTGGGGGCGTGCTGATAGAAAACATGGTAGTAACCCTGAAAATAAACCAGACCGTTGGGGTCGTTGACCCAACCTCGAGCGGGACGATAATGGTGCTGCAAAGGACGCAGATAGTCAATTGTATGATCCATAGGAAAACCTCCCAGTTGTGATAAGTTTGTGATAATAATACGTATATCATATACTTTTATCGCGAAATAAGCAACGTTAATTTACAACTTTTTGTCTTGCCGTGGGCTTAGAAGTAGGGTATTATATATAATATAAAAACAAACAGCGGTGAACTGCGGACGCGTTCGCGTCTGTGTCCGTCTGATTTTCATATAGGAAAGGAGTATTCATTATGGGACTTATTAAAGCAGGACTGGGTGCCTTGGGTGGTACCTTAGCGGATCAGTGGAAAGAATATTTTACTTGCGAGGCATTAGAAAGCGATGTGTTGGTTGTCAAAGGACAGAAACGGGTGAATGGCCGTTCGTCCAACACAAAGGGAACCGATAACATCATTTCCAGTGGGTCAGTGATTGCGGTAGCCGATGGTCAGTGCATGCTGATTGTGGAACAGGGCAAGGTGGTAGAAGTGTGTGCCGAGCCCGGTGAGTTCGTTTATGATGCTTCAACAGAACCTTCCATTTTCGCCGGTGGTCTGGGAGAAGGAATCAAAAATACTTTCAAGTCGATCGGTAAGCGGTTCACTTTCGGTGGTGAGCCTCCTAAAGATCAGCGTGTATATTACATTAACACTAAGGAAATGATGGATAACAAATTCGGTACGCCCAATCCGGTGCCCTTCCGTGTAGTTGACTCCAAAGTGGGTTTCGACATGGATGTATCTCTCCGCTGCAGTGGTGTGTATTCCTATCGTATTGCCGATCCTTTGCTGTTTTATACAAAGGTATGCGGCAATGTGGAACAGGCATATACCCGCGATCAGATCGAGAGCCAGCTGAAGACCGAGTTCATCAGTGCTTTGCAGCCTACCTTTGCAGCTCTGTCCGATTTGGAACTGCGCCCCAATCAGATCATTCAGCATAATACCGAGATGGAAGCGGCCATGAACAAAGCTCTGTCTGAAAAGTGGGGCAACCTGCGCGGCCTGCAGGTGGTAAGCATCGCCCTTGGCTCTGTGACTTTACCTCCTGAAGACAGTGAAATGCTGAAAGAAGCACAGCGCGCAGCTTATCTTAGCCGTCCCGATATTGCAGCCGGCACTATGGTAGGGGCCAGCGCCGAAGCCATGAAGACAGCAGCCGGTAATTCCGCCGGAGCCATGACGGGCTTTATGGGCATGGGTATGGCCATGAATGCCGGAGGCATCAACACTCAGAATCTGTTTGCTATGAATCAGGAATATCAGGCTCAACAGGCAGCCCAGACCGCCCAGACACAGCAAGCAGCAGCGGTCGCTGCTGCAGCACCAAAGGCCTCTGCCGCTGATGAATGGAAGTGTCCGGCCTGCGGAGCAGTGGGAACCGGAAAGTTCTGTATCGAGTGCGGCGCCCCGAAGCCTGTGGCAATCGGTTGGACCTGCAGCTGCGGCTCAGTAAACAAAGGGAAGTTCTGCCCCAACTGCGGAGCGAAAAAGCCGGCAGATGCACCCTTGTATAAATGCGACAAATGCGGCTGGGAGCCGGAAGATCCGAAAAATCCGCCCAAGTTCTGTCCGGAATGCGGAGACCCCTTTAATGACGGTGATATTCAGTAATGAATAGGAGACAGCCAAATGCTAAGTGCGGCTGGTGACAAAGTGAGAAAGAGGTGAATTCTTTGTCAGCTTTACAAGAGTATAAATGCCCGTGCTGCGGTGGCGCCATTGCCTTTGACAGCGCGGTTCAAAAAATGAAGTGTCCTTACTGCGACACTGAATTTGAAATGGAAACATTAGCAGCCTATGATGCGGAGCTTAAGCAGGATCGACCCGATGAGATGAACTGGGAGGAACCGGCGGGCAGCGAATGGCAGGAAGAGGAAGCGAAGGGTCTGCGTTCTTATATCTGTAATTCCTGCGGAGGTGAAATTGTGACCGATGAAACCACAGCGGCTACGTCTTGTCCGTTCTGTGGCAATCCTGTGGTCATGATGGGCCAGGTTTCAGGAATGATGAAGCCGGATTATGTGATTCCCTTTAAACTGGATAAACAGGCAGCGAAGGCGGCCCTGACCAAACATTACAGCGGTAAAAAACTGCTGCCTAAGGTATTTAAGGATCAAAATCATATCGATGAGGTAAAGGGGGTGTATGTCCCCTTCTGGTTGTTCGATGCGGATGCCAAAGCAAATATGCGTTTTAAAGCATCCCGCACCCGCAGCTGGGCCGATAGCAAATATATCTATACCGAAAACACCTTCTATGCAGTTAAGCGTGGTGGTACGATCGGCTTTGATAAAGTACCGGTGGATGGTTCTTCCAAGATGCCGGATGTGATGATGGAAGCCATTGAACCCTTTGATTTTTCTCAGGCCGTGGATTTTCAAACGGCATACCTGGCCGGATATTTTGCCGATAAGTACGATGTAACTGAGCAAGAGAGCATAGCACGGGCCAATGAGCGCATCAAAAAAAGTACCCATGACACCTTTGCCTCTACGGTAAGAGGGTATACTACAGTACTGCCGGAGGCGTCCAACATTCAATTGCAAAACGGAAAGGCAAAATATGCCCTGTATCCGGTATGGCTCTTAAATACCACTTGGAATGGGAAACAATATACCTTTGCCATGAATGGCCAGACCGGTAAGTTGGTAGGCGATCTGCCGATGGATAAAGCAGCGTATTGGAAATGGCTTTTAGGATTGACCGGTGCAGTCGGAGCGGCAACGTTTGCCCTTCAGACTCTGCTGTGGTTCTTATAAAGGAGGAGCATCATGAAAAAAGTGTTTTCAATCTTGATCGTTATGCTCCTGTGCATGACCATTGTTATACCGGTTATGGCCGAGAGCGAACTGCCCAGACTGATCGATGAAGCTGACCTGCTTTTCAGCGATGAAGAGCAGAAACTGCAGAGAAAACTGGACTCCATCAGTGAACGTTTGCAGTTTGATGTGGTGGTACTCACGGTGGATTCTCTGGAAGGCTATTCTCCCATGGAGTTTGCAGATGATTTTTATGATTACTACGATTACGGTTTTGGTACTTCTAAAGACGGAATCTTGTTGCTGGTTAGTATGGAAGATCGCGACTGGCATGTAACCACCACTGGTTTTGGTATTACGGCGATCACCGATGCCGGTTTGGACTATATGTCCGATCAGTTTGTGCCTTACTTATCTGACGGGGAGTATGCCGAGGCCTTTGATACCTACGCTGAACTTTGTGAAGAGTTCGTTCAGCAGGCTAGAACCGGTCGTCCCTACGATGTGGGCAACATGCCACGAGGAAGTTTTAATTTTGGAACTAAGCTGATTGTTTCCCTGGTGACCGGTTTGATTGTAGCTCTCATTGCTACTGGTGTGATGTATGGGCGATTGAAGTCCATTCGCCCCCAGCCTTCAGCGGCCAGTTACGTGAGAAATGGAAGTGTACAGCTGACCCAGCAGAGTGATATGTTCCTGTATCGACGGATCAGTCGCACAGCGAAACCGAAAAACAACGGTTCCGGTGGTTCAAGTACCCATAGATCTTCTTCCGGACGCTCCCACGGCGGTGGCGGCGGAAAGTTCTAAAACTATATTGCAATTGAAAACAGCAGCGAAATCTTACTTTCGCTGCTGTTTTTTTGTATTTATGCCATGGTCTTCAGCATCTCTAAATTCACTTCGTATTGAACCGGCTGGCCTTTGACATGGGCTTTAAACTCCTCGATCATATACTCTGCCATGCGGTGTACTTCGTCACCGCTGCTGCCGGCAATGTGAGGTGTCAGCCAGCAGTTAGGCAGGGAGTAGAAGGGATGACCTGCTTCCGGAGGCTCCGGCCAGGTTACATCCAGAATTGCCGTCAGATCAGGGCGGTCAGCTAGCACCTGAGCCAGATCGGCCTCCACAACCTGTGCACCGCGGCCGGTATTCAGGAAGGTGGCGTAAGGAAGCATAGAAGCAAACAACGGGCCATTCAGCATGCCAACGGTCTGAGCATTGTTGGCAAGGTGATTGGAAACCAACTGACAGGTAGCAAACACTTCTTCCAAGCTGCATTTCGGAACACCCAGTTCGGCCGCGGTTTCATCCGGCAGGAAGGGATCGAAAACCTTCACCGGCAGATGATAGTTTTTCAGCATTTGAATCACTAACTTGCCGATCATACCTGCTCCAATGATTCCAATGGAAGCACCATAGTTACCCGGATATTTTCTTCTGACGTTGTAAGAAGCCTCATGGTCATAGGCCTTATGCAGCCTTGAAGTCAGGAAGAAGCCCTTGTTCGCCAAGACGATCTGGGCCACGGTATATTCGGCCACCGGTACTGCATTAGCAGCCCAGGCGCTGAATACTTTCACGCCACAGTTCAAAAATGGACGGGCGAAAGCCTGTACCGAACCGGCTCCGTAGAAAACTGCTTTCAAGCTAGGGAAGATCTGCTGGATTTCTGCTTCTTCAAAGGCAGGCATGCCCCAGGTGGAAAAGGCATAGTCCACGTCAGCGAAGGCTTCAGGTGCAGCTAACACTGCATCGCGGGAGTAAATTTCAGCATTCAGTCCGGCAATCTCAGCCAGCTGCTGCAGCATCTCATCGGAATACACATAATGCACCGACTTGGCATCATTACATAACATAATAGAACGCATAGGAAAACCTCCTAAAAGATATTCTGATTTTCGCGATAACCCCGCCACATGGTTTCAAAGGCTTCGTCATCGGTGGGAAGAGGACGCACAGGACGCCAGAAAGTCTTGCAGCTATCTGAAGTCAAGGCAACCTGCTGAATGTTATTTCCGGCTTGGCCGGTGGCTGGGCAGAAACGGAAGGCCTCATCAAGGCCTTGGCGGAGCTGGCCGTCGGCAGCATAGATCAGCGAGGAACCGCGAGTGCCATCGGCGGTGCAGGCATAGTCCAGCAAGGCGGTCAGAGTGACCAGCTGGGTCAGCAGCAGATCACGCAACTTGTAGGCTGTGGCAATGGCTCCGCCTACGTGGGATGTGAAGTCAGCGAGCAATTGCTGCGTTTGGGCTAAAGCCTGCTGCATAGCCTTCGGATTTCGAATGGCAGCGCCGCAATCGCTCATCCGCCGCCGGGCGGCAAGGGTCAATGCGTCCGCGTTGGACGGATTGTTCTGCAAGTTTTGGCAAAGCATTTGGTGTTTGTGCAATATGGTAGACACCGTCTGTTGGAAGTCGGCGTTGCCAGGCAGCTGACGCTGGCTGGCAGAGATGGCCATGGCGGCTCGAAGGGAACCTACCTGTCCTGCATTGAGGGCGCTGCCTCCGGGACGGCTGATACCATGGGTTCCGGCACATTCGCCGGCGGCGTAGAGTCCCGGAATATTGGTCTGCCACCAAAGGTCGACGGAGATACCGCCGTTATTGTGCTGGGCACAGAGGGCAATGGGCAGAAGGTCACGGGTCAGGTCAACTCCCTTGCTCAAGTACAGGTCGATGGCGGGTTGGTTGAGTTTCGCCAGTCGCTGGATGGGGGTACCGAAGCAGCCATCCGTTTTCTTCAGATATTCGTAGGCCTCAGTGGAGAGCTTGGTGAAATCAATTTCAGTGAGGTCGAAGGGGTTCTGGGTATAATCCAGATAGACTTTGCGACCGCGCTGTACAGTCTCGCGGTATACCAGAAGATCGATCACGGAAGATCCGTTGAGCACCTTGCGGCTGTCGAAGGGCCATTGATAGCCTTTTAGGAAGACAGCGCTTAAAGCTTCATAGGGATCCTTGAAATAATCGGTCAAAAACTCATGCTGCAGTCCTTTGGCATCGATTGAAATGAAGCGGGGCAGTACCTGCATGTAAGTGCCGGAGACATTCCAGCGGGGTTCGATGGAAGCCAAACCGTACTGCCACTCAGTCATGTTCTGCAGAGCGGCGCCGGCAGCAATGGCTAGGCCGGTGGAACCGGTATGGCAGGTGGGATACACACTATCGGCGTAGATACCCGCCGGACCTCCGGTGGCCAGCACGATATGGCTGCAGCGGAAGATCACATAGTTTGGTTCTTCGGCGGATGTATCCAAGCACAACAGACCGCACACACCATTTTCATTTTTTAAAATTTCAACGGCCAGCAGATGATCATGAACCGGAATTTGTAGTTTTTTAGCCTGCTTTTGCAGAGCTTCGGTCATGAATTTAGAGGTCAGCGGACCGGCTGAAGTGGCACGGGCATAGGGGTCATGATCGGTCTTATAGCCTACATATTCTCCATAGCGATTATGGGGGAAGGGAACGCCAAGTTCAGCCAGGTTCATAAAACAGCGAGTCGAAAGAGCCGCTTCGCAAAGGGCATTATCGCCATCCACTCCACCGCCGGCGAAGAGGTCGGAGGCCATCTGGCGGACGCTGTCCGGGCTGTTGCCTCCCAAGCCGAGCTTATAATAGGTTTGTTTATCACTGCCGGTGTTGCGGGAGGTGCCGAAGTTCACATCTTCGGTCACAATGCATACTGACTTGCGGCCATCCTGGGCGATCCGGCAGGCGGCATTGTATCCGGCAGCGCCGGTGCCGATCACGATGGCATCATAGGAAAGGTAGTTCATAGGAAGGCTCCTTACAATCTGCGAAGATGAAAACCGCCATCTACATCCAAGGACTGGCCGGTCACATAGGGCAGGGCACCGGTGCAAAGAGCCATCACCGCAGAGGCCACATCATCCGGCTGTCCCCAGCGTTTAATGGGCAGCAGACCACCTTCGATCAAAGCATCATATTTCGACTGTACTTTGGAAGTCATGTCGGTAGCAATAATGCCGGGACGCACCTCGTTAACCGGAATACCGTACTCAGCCAGTCGATCGGCAAACAACTTGGTGATCATGGAAACACCGGCCTTAGAGATACAATATTCACCGCGGTTCACAGAACTGGTGTAGGCAGACAGGGAAGAGATATTTACGATGGCACCGCGGTCGGGACCGGGATTTTGGATCATGATATTCGCCACCGCCTGAGTCAAAAACAGCATACCCTTGGTGTTGATATCCATTACATAATCATAGCTTTCTTCAGTCATTTCCAGTAGGTCAGCCCGCACTTTGGGAGCTACACCGGCTACATTCACAAGAATATCGATGTGTCCATATAGATCCATCGCAGTCTGTACAAACCGCTCACGATCTTCCCGTACACTCACATCGCCGGACACGTAGGTGAAATCACCTTCCAAAGCTTCGGTCATGGCAGGACGGCGGGACAGACCCACAACCGCGATACCCTCAGCCAGAAGCTTTTTTGCACAGGCCAGACCGATGCCGCTGGCAACGCCGGAAACTAAAGCAACTTTTTTTAAACAAGTCATAATCGTTGAATACCTCCTAAAGTGTTATAAAGAAGGAAGAGTCAAAATCGAATCTTCATATTGGATCGATGAAGGAGAAAGCACGCGAGCTTTTTCCTGTCCGACAGGGCTTACCTCGATCAGGGTAGCAATTCGGTGTTCATCAGCTTTGGGAAGAAACAGCTTTAGACTGTTAACGGGGCGGATAGAGGCATCCACACCGTCTTCTCCCATTTCGATCTGCTGAGGCTCGTAGTTCAAGGGAGTCACCGTGATTTGATATTCATCGTCCACGATCCGGTAGGAACTGCCGGAAGCAGATACCGCACCATAGGTGTGAAGACGAAAGCTGGCGGCCAGAGGCTGACACGGTAGAGCTTCATCGTAGATCACATACAGATGAGGATCGGGTGAATAAATGCGCCGATTCATAGAAGTAAATATTCCCTCTGGCCAGGCACCAAGGGTATCGGTACAATAATTGAAAATATCATCAGCGTATTCTGAAACAAGTACCGAAGCGCCGGCCCCATGTTTGTTTTGATCGTAGGCGATCTGTCCTGCGGGAGCCTCTGGAAACAGCAAGTTATGATTATAAGCCCGATGCATGGCGGCACCCTCCGGATGACTGTAACCTGTCATGCCACGATCGATCAGCAGCGGATGATGGTCGACCTCCAGAAGGAACTGGCCGCGGTCACTGTGACAGTGAGCGAAATAATTGGGACCGCCGGACGCAATGCAGTGCACCAGACCCACATCGGAGGTGGAACGATGCAGCGAGGTATGCCCGGTGGTATCAAAGGAAATAAAACGATCGGAAGAAAGATTCTCCTCCGGTGAAATATCCTCTTCCACATCCAGCGAAAGCAGTACTGTTTCCAAAAGATGCGAACCGGAAATGGAAGACAGATCTTCCATCAATCGTTGATACAAACGTTTCCAGCGGGGATCGGAACTGATCCGGCAAAAGCCGGAAGCGACCAAAGGCGAGTACTGAGAAACATGGGCATCGTTGATGGGAAGAATATAAGTACCATTATCCAGGTCTGACAGCAGAGAAAGTCCAAAGGCGCCGGTCCGCCGCAGTTTATCCCAGGCATATTCTTCCATGGAAATACCCGCATGACGTGCCAGTAAATAAACGGTGGACATCACGTTGGTAAAAGTATAATTCCAATATCCGGGTCCTTCCGGTGTACCGCCGTCGTCTCTAATGTATCGATCCACCATTTGCCTCTCGGCTAAAGCAGCATCCTGCAGGCGGGCTTCGTAACGGGGGTAGCGATGGCTCAGCGCTAAAAGCGCAAGAATGCGGCCACGATTGAATACGATTCCTTGATTCATTTCCCAAATATAATCCACCGAGTGGAAATCAGCTTCCAATCGGGGGAGGCCCTTGAGCATCAAAGCGTCGTAAACGATATTTCGACCATGCCAAGTCAGAAGACTGCCGGCCCAGTCCAGCACCAGAGAACAGGAAGTACACAACGAATCCTCGGTGAAGGAGCGGTGATGCCAGGTAGCACCCGGCAATCGTCCCATAATGGATTCGGTCCAATAGGGGGTAACGGCCACGGAAAGCAGTTTACGACAGGCCATATGCAGCATAGCCATGTCTTGATCCAGTAAACCGATAAAGGCGAGGGTTGCCATGTTGGAATAAAAAACGGGATGTTTCATATCGCGGTCTCGTACCCAACGGCGGGAATGATTGGGAATATAGTCTTGAATATAGGCCTCTGGCTCTAATTCCATAGCGGATCTTGCAATGGACCGCAAACGATCCACAAGAGTGGCGAAGGGTTCGCGGCTGAGCCGCTCCCGCAGAGCGGGCAGTTCTTCTTCGGAAAAATACAGGCCGATCAAGGGACGGATCTCCGGTTCCGAGGCAAAGCAGCCAGCCCATTCAGAAGTGTAAGGGCTGGGTTTGGCTTCCATGGCTTTTTGCCGGGCCAGGTTCGACAGACCGAACCATTCCAGCAAAGCGCTGGCCGGAGTGGATTGCGTTAAAGCAAAGTCAAGAGCGATGTGGGTGATCATGCAACCGCAGATAGGGGCGTCGTATTCTCCGGTATCGCCTAAACCGTGAGTTTCCAATAGGGTAATCTCGTGTTCATCGATGACGCATCGAATGCGGAAGTTGAGTCCGGTGGGAATGGCAGCAAAGAGACGCAGTATGTCGTAGTCAGTGATGTCTAGTCGACAGTCGCGTTCTAAAGTTGCGCCATAGCCGGATGCGGTTTGCTGCTGCAGGGTGATGCTGCCGCCGTTCCATTGCTGATTGACCTGAGCTACGGTACCGGGTGCTAGTGTAAAGGTGTATTCGGACAGGGGCGAATATTTTTCGTGATTCGGATAAGATTCGCCACCGTCGTAAAAGGCTTCAAATATGGATTCAGCCTCGTTAATTGGAATGTTGATCATGATGAGATCCTTTACTTAACGTATTGTTTAAACAACGGGGCATATACTTCCTTATCGCGGATCACACAGCCGGGGGTGCCGCCGTTGCGCATGATCTGGCTGCACTTGGAGCAGCAGAGGCAGATCTTATCCTTCGGAAGGCTGCCACCCTGCAAAATATCCTTTGCAAAATCCGGATTGGCAAAAATGGTACGACCAAAGCCTGCTACATCGAAGCCACCATCGCGAATGAAGCCGCTCAGTACCTGAGGAGCTGCTGTGCCCAAATAGGAAACGGCGGAGCAAATGATCTTCAACTCCGGCACGGCCTCCTTCAGCTGGGCAATACCCTTCAGCAGACGGGCCACACCCTCCAGCGGATGCTCGTCGATATCATAGCCACCGGTGGCAAAGGGACGATTGACATGGGGATTCACATAGGGATTACCCATGGTGATGTTAAGCAGCTCTACCCCAAGCTTTCTGAGCTCCCTTAGGAGCCAAATGGGCTCCTCGGTCGCAAATTCAGTTCCGCCTTCAGGAGATACACCAAAACCATAGGGATAGGGGAAGCCATCATATACATTGAGTCTGGAAGATACGATGAAGTCGGAGGGACATACCTGCATGGCTCCGGCGATGCTTTCCCGCAGCAGGCGGGTACGGTTTTCTAAACTGCCGCCATATTTGCCGGGTCTTGTGTAAGCCGAAAGTAATTCAGAATTTAAATACCGATGGCAGGCTTTGATGTCAACGCCATCGAAACCGACCTTTGCCGCGAGAGCGGCGCTGTTGATCAAAGCTTCCTGCACGTGGTCGATGTAGTCGTCGGTGACGATGCTCTCGGCGGGCAGGGGAGCGTCTTTCTCAAAGAGGGGATTGTTGTAGGCGATCAGGGGCGCGGGACGGCCTTCGGGTTTGCTGTAGCGACCGGGATGGGTGGCCTGCATGATGATCAAAGGCTCGTATCCGTTTTCGCGCAGGGCGGTTTCCTTGATGGCGTCTACCTGACGTTTGAAGGCATCGGCGTTACCCTCGTGCAGATACAGCTGACGGGGATTGGCTTTAGCTTCAGGCAGCACGGCGGTGGCTTCATACCAGATCAGGCCGGCGCCGCCTTTGGCAAAGCGGTCGTAACGGCGCAGGGTCAGTTCACCGGGGGTGCCATCGGGATTGCCGTCGCAGCCTTCCATGGCCTGACAGGCCAGACGGTTGGGAATGGTTTTAGTACCAACAGTCAACGGAGCAGCCAGCGGGGACAGATCTTCGTTGAAGGGAAGGTCGGTGCCCAGGGCTTTGTTTTGATCATGAAATTCTTCGTGGGTGGTATATACTTTACGGATCATAATTTCTCCTATCCGAAGCGCCTGGCGCGAGGAATGCGGCGCAAATGTCAGATTTGCGCCTGTGAAAAAGCAATTGGGGGCGCTTCGACCACAATTGCGGTAGTAAAAGTCAGCGATTTGAGCTGACTTTTACTACTGAAATCCTCCGATATTATTTGATAGTATCATTATAAAATTTCTATGGGAATATTACAAGGCGAATGTAGCTTAGTTTTATGTAAATCTTGCTTTTGAAAGTGGGATAAGTTAGCAGTCGATTCTTGAGAATCATTTAAATACAACACATTAGAGATGATTCTTGATATTATGTATGTTATAATAAGTATAAAATATTGTATAGTTTGTTGATTATAAGAAAGTGAGCTGGTTTTATGAGAGGACCCAAACCGAAAAATAGATTAAACGAATCTAATATTATGAAGAATGGGATGAAAGCGACGATTATTCGCTATAAATCTTCTGCAGAACTCGATATTCAATTTGAAGATGGCATTATTGTAAAAAATAAAACATATCAAAGCTTTCAAAAGGGAATGATTGGACATCCGAGTACTTTACATAAATGTAAAATAAAAGATAGAACAGGTGAGACGAATATCATGTTTAATGGAATGAAAGCTTCTATAATTAATTATAGAAGTTCAAATGATATCGATGTTCGCTTTGAGGATGGATCACTTAGAATAGGATGTGCATACAAAGAGTTCAAATCGGGACATATTGCTCATAGTTGTGAAACAAGGGAAGCACAGGCTAATAGTAGACTGGGTGAGAAGAAAAAAATGAATTGTGGGCTATGTGCAACTATTACAAAATACAATTGTTATCATGAGATTGAGATTACCTTTGAAGACGGTGAAATAGTATATCCTATTGATTATGGTCAATTTTCTAAGGGGATGATAGCTCATCCAAGATATGATCTGGATATTTCATTGCAGGAAGCGGGAGTCGCTTTTTATTTAAAGCAACTTGGATTTGTAAAAATGCCAAGAGGTTCTCTAAAAGATATGGGATTCGGGAATATGGAATTAGACTTATATAATACTGAACTAAAGATTGCTATAGAAATAGATGGTCATTTTCATAAAAGAGAAGGTGCGCTGAAAAGGGACATAGATAAAAACTTGAAATGTCATAATGCAGGAATAAAATTATACAGAATTAGAGATAAGGAGTTACCTGTATTGGAGGATGGCTTTTCGTTTAATTATACGTTGAATGGAGAGTTGTTGTATAATGGCCTAATTGATTGTGGAAATATTATAACGGAAATTATCTGCTTAAATAATATACAGACTCCAGTGAATGATTTTATAAATTTTAAAAGAGACTTAGAATTAATTAAATCATTCTATTTTGATAATACCTTAAGTTATGTGCGAAATGATAGAATAGGAAAAAAAGTTTTTCATAAAGGCACTAATCAGTTTATGACTATTGTTGATTACAAAGATTATAATCATATAACAGTTCAATTTGAAGATGGCGCAATTTCTCATAATAAAAATTATGGTTCATTTCAAAGAGGTGAAATAAAGCATCCTAAACAAGCTTCAGAAGAAAAACAATTTTTGCGTTTAGGAGAATCTAAGATGATGAATTGTGGTAGCAATGCTAAAATAATTTCATATAGAAACGCAGAAGATATCGATGTGGAATTTGAAGATGGGACTATTCGAAGAAAGGTTACTTATTATAACTTTTCAAAAGGAAGTGTTAAAAGAATAGAGAAGAACGCTAAAGAAACTCGATGAATATAGTGATGGAAGCTTAAAAAGGAAAATATGAATTTGTTAGAAAAAAGGAGGCGATGAAATGATTCTTTCTGCGGTATATTCAGAAGGACAGGCTCATAAACATCGGCATTACCATGATTGCTATCAAATTTTGTATATTGTAAAGGGCTCCACGCAGGTGGAAGTGGGCGGTCAGACTCATCAAGCTGTAGCGGGCAGTCTTTTGATCTTCAGCCGTTTAGAGCAGCACAGCGTGAATACGCGAAGTGTGGATTACTGCCGCTATGTGCTGGAGATCTCACCGCAGATTTCAATGGACGCTCGGTTCAGCCCCAAGATGATCTCGGTACTGGTCAATCGACCGGAGGGATTTTCAAATCGTATTCAGGTCGGAGAAGATGGAGGAGAATTAGAACGACTGATGCGACAGATCATAAAAGAACAAAGTATGAATGCCGTTCTCAGTGAGGAAATGAAAAACCTTCTCTTGCAGCAACTGCTCATTCAGATCCACAGACAGCTGCCTCAACCCATGCCGGAAATCAGTGATGAATCTTTTACGGTGGTGCATCAGATCCAAAAACAATTTGAACATGGTTTTCAAGAGTCCATTACTTTGGCAGATCTCGCCAAGGATTATGGCCTGAGCGCTTCTTATGTATCGCATATATTTAAAAAGATTACCGGCCATTCGGTGATGGGGTATCTGCAATCCTGCCGCTTGGCAGCGGCCAAACAGTATTTGGCCGGAACGTCCAAAAGCATTGGGGAGATTGTGGACAGCTGTGGCTTCAGCGACAACAGCAACTTCAGCCGTACTTTCAAAGAGCAGGTGGGGTGTACACCCAGTGAGTTTCGGAAAAAATATAGAGGTTAAGGTGATTAAAATGGTTGCAGAAAAAAATAAGAAAGATTGGAATGCATACGCAGAAAAGTATGATCGGTTTCATCATGATGAAAAGTTTATTCGTCCGTTGATGGCTGACCCATCCAGAGCATTTCATCAGAAAGTATGGGAGATGCTGCAGAGGTACATGCCCATGATGAAAGGAAAGAAAATATGTGTGCCCTCCAGTGGCGACAATATGGCGGTGTTTGCCTTTGCGCTGATGGGAGCTCAGGTAACATCCTGCGATATATCGGAGAATCAGCTTATGTATGCGAAACGAGTCGCTGAGAAGGAAGGATTGGCAGATCGGATTGACTTTGTTTGTACTGATACCATGAAGCTGACCGAAATAGAAGATAGTACCTATGACATGGTGTATACATCGAATGGAGTTCATGTTTGGCTAGATGATCTGCCTTCCATGTATCAAAATATTTACCGAATCTTGAAACCGGAAGGGATCAGCATGGTATATGAAATCCACCCATTTTTGAGACCTTTTGGGGACAATCTGAAAATTAAGAAACCCTACGATTGGACGGGGCCATTTGAGGATGAGACAACTGTAAACTTTCATTGGCGTATGCAGGATATTGTGAATGCCATATTAGACTCGGGTATTCGGCTGATACATATGGAAGAAATGTTTGCAGAAAAGGATTATGAACAACCATTTTTTGTGATGCATGAAGATATGGTGAATGGAGCGAAGCCAAGTAAAGAAGAAGTAGACAAAATGTACGATTGGCGGCAGAATCCGGAAATGGCTCTGCCCAATTGGATTTGTTTGGTAGGTAGAAAATAAGATAAGAAAACTGCGAAAGGCATGATACGCCAAAATCCCTCCACGAGGTGCATACTACTGTAGCACCTCGTGGAGGGATTTTGGTTTATAAGTCTTATCGTAGTTTTTTAAATTTCATTTCCCGCAAACTGGGTCATATACAGCTCATAATAACGACCCTTCTGTTTCAGTAGTTCATCGTGATTACCGGTCTCCACGATGCGGCCCTGATCCAGTACAACGATCATATCGGCATCCTGAATGGTGGACAGGCGGTGCGCGATGATCAAACTGGTACGATCCTTCATCAGGTTCACCATGGCATCCTGGATCCGCTTCTCGGTACGGGTATCTACGCTGGAGGTAGCCTCATCCAGAATCAGAATCTTCGGATCCGCCAGGAAGGCGCGGCCAATGGAAAGCAGCTGACGCTGTCCCTGGCTCAGGTTCTGACCGGACTCGGTGAGCTCGGTATCGTAACCCTTCTTCAAGCGGGTGATCATGCGGTGACAGTTACTCATTTGAGCCGCAGTTTCCATCTCTTCATCGGTGGCCTCCAGGTTGGAGTACTTCAGATTGTTGCGGATGGTATCGGAGAAGAGCACTGTATCCTGCAGAACGATGGCAGTGCTGCGGCGCAGCTCATCGCAGTTGATATCCTTGATATTCACGCCGTCGATCAGAATCTCACCGGCGTCGATGTCGTAAAAACGCATTAACAGATTTACAACAGTAGTTTTGCCACTACCGGTGGCACCAACCAGCGCCACC
>JAZQUJ010000041.1:0-6619 GCA_045631245.1 Bianqueaceae bacterium | reverse complement strand
TATCATGGTTATGGTAAAAATGAGGGAAGCTGCATCGATTTCATTTATATCAACGAGCAGCTGGGCTGCAGTAAGTTTGAAGTAGTAAAAGAGTGTGAAGGTGAGGCGATTCAGTCGGATCACTTTGGCCTTCGTGCAACGATTGAGTGGAAATAAAACATAAGCAGGGTGGAATACTAGGAAAAACGAAAGGAAGCGACTATGCGAGAACTGCTAAAAACAATGAGAGCCAGATTGATAGCGGGAGAAGATCTGGTAATGGCTACGGTTACGGCGGCATCGGGTGCTGTTCCTCGAGGGGCCGGTGCCCGAATGCTGGTAGGGCGTGAAGGTCGGATCTGCGGAACCATCGGCGGCGGTGCGGTGGAGCATAAAGCTGTTTTGATTGCGCAGGATGCGCTGGAAAAGAAAAGCTCCTGTAAAGAAAGCTTTAACTTGAATCGGGATGATGTGCAGAAGCTGGGTATGATCTGCGGAGGTGCTTGTACAGTGTTTTTTCATTATGTTTCCGCGCAGGATACCGCTGCGATTACATTGGCGGAGGAAGCGGAGGCGTATTTTGAAAAGGGGCATGATCTGTGGTTGATTTCTGATATTGCGGAAGGCGGTGCCATGCAGCTTGCGGATCGTTCCAATGAAGAGTTAGCAGAGCTGCTGACAAGAAAACCCAACCGCGTGATCAAAGACGGAAAGGATCTGTTTGTTGAGAAAATTTCCTCGGCAGGCTGCGTGTATGTGTTTGGCGGTGGACATGTGGCTCAGGAGCTGGTACCGGTGCTGTCAAAAGTTGGCTTTCGCTGTGTGGTTATGGATGATCGTGAAGAATTTGCGAATTGGGAGTTATTTCCCACGGCGGATCGGATCATTCTGGGAGATTTTTACCGGATTGCGGATTATTGCACTATAGGGGAAGAGGACTATGTGTGTGTCATGACTAGAGGACATGCCTATGATACAGTACTGCAGGCACAGATCTTAAAATGCAGACCCTGTTATTGCGGTGTGATCGGAAGCCGATCAAAGGCAGCAGGTGTGAGAAAGCTTTTGAAGGAGGAATATGGATTGTCGGAGGAAGAACTGAATTTAGTGATTACTCCCATTGGGTTAGACATTAAATCGGAAACTCCGGCTGAAATTGCCATATCCATTGCTGCACAAATGATTTTGCATCGTGCGGAAAGAAAAGAAAGATAAGATTTACAGATAAAAAAGGACCAATAGATCGGACTGATGAGAAGGATCAGAACGATTTATAGGTCCTTTTGGTTAGATATTAAATTGTTTGAAAGTTTCAAGAATCCAACGGGCTGCTTCTTGCTGGAAGGGAGATTGATCATGGGCCGGGTATACGGTGATATGGGCTTTAGGGTTGGAGTTTTGTAACGGTTTCACATAACCTTCCCGTACAAGATGCCAAATATGCTCCGGGGTGATGAGGGTGTCATCGGAAATATGAAGACACTTTTTGACCAGCTCCAAGCGATGACAGACTTCACAAGCGGGCTTTCCAAGGGCGTGCATTCCACAGACAATGATGATCTGATCGGTCAGCGGCGGGATGACCGGTTCAGTGGCATTGGGGAATTTAATAGGAAGATGTTTTGAACCATCGGCTTCTACCAAGGTGATATCTGCCTGAGCTGCGACCCTTTGAAAGGTATCATCCGAGAGGGAGGAAAGCTTTATACCAGTAGCTTGCCCAGCCATGGCATAACCGTCATGCTCCAATTTTGCAAGGATCACAGCGGGATCATCTGTTAACAAGGAATCATCTTCAATGAACATGTGAGTGGTTGTAGTCACAAAAACAGTTTTTCCCTGATGTAAAAAGTCCTGAGCCATTTGTTTGAGCAAGGTCGTTTTACCGCCGGCACCAACGATTGCAATGATCATCTTATAGCTTTCCTTTCAGGTGCAGTATGGCTTCCAGAACACCTCCGGCAATACAGCGGGACTTGTCGGAAATGGTGAAGCAATTATCGTGTTCATCGATACGGGGATCGATGTCGGCAATTTTAAACCCTTCGGTAACAGGATAGCTGTCGCGGATCAAGCCACGGAGCAAACCATCGATGGTGGCGATAACGGGAATCGAACCGGAAGCAGTTTCGATTTCAGCAATCGTATCGCCTTTTTTTACGATATCGGTGATATGACAGATGTTTCGCAAAATACCGGCAGCAGGTGAGTGGATCACTCGTTCTTTTCCGTAGCCCCCAATGATACCGGGAATGCCGGTGTTGGGTGCTGCGCTACCGGACCAAATGACGCGGCCAAGATCATGTCCGCGCTTGGTTTCAATTACAGCCTGCACATCGGAACCGGCAGAAAAACCAGGGCCAAGGGCAATGGTAATGGGGGCCATGTTCATATGGGTACCCAAATTTCGCTTGGCCAGAATGGCATCCACCACAGCTAGGGGGTGAAACTGAGCGATGGATTCTCCGGAAGGATCGATCAGCATCGTCAGTTTTCCCTGTTCCAGCAGGGAACGGGCAGAGTCAAGGGAAGAGGCCAGATAGCAGGTGACATCTTCAACGGTTTGACTTTCCTGATATACGGCTTCGCTGAATGAAACATTACGCCGAATAGCGGAAGGGTGATCGGTTTCCAGGATCAAAACGGAAAAACCGCTCTTGTATAATTTGTAGATGGTACCCGTGGCAAGATCACCGCCGCCGCGTACGATAATAAGATCTTTCATAAAATCTATCCTTATTCTAATATGATGTGGTTATCGTGATAGGGAGAAACATAGCCAATAATAGCTGCCTGAGGAATGACCGTTTTTAACTGAGAGAGACAGTCCTGAGCTGCATCCTGAGGCAACGCAAATAAAAGGCCTCCGCTGGTCTGGGGATCATAACAGATATCCTGAAGAGCAAGGGGTAGATCGGGCGAAGCCAGTACGCCGGCCTGGGCATATTCACGATTGCGATAAGCACCTGCCGGTATCAATCCCATGGAAGCAAATTCCAGTGCTTCAGGATGATAAGGCAGTTGATCGGTCATAATATGGATCGTGCATTCACTGCCCAGGGCCATCTCATAGCTATGGCCTATTAAACCGAAGCCTGTTACATCGGTACAGCTATGAACAGGATATTGCATCATAATATCGCGGGCTGTTTTGTTCAGTGTTGCCATTTGAGTGTAGATTCGGTTAAGAGTCTCCGGTTCAACCATATCGGCTTTGGCAGCAGTAGTAATAATACCAACCCCCAGAGGCTTGGTTAAGATCAGCACATCGCCGGGCTTGGCATTGCTGTTGGTCAGAACTTGATCAGGCTTAACAAAACCGGATACAGCAAGGCCATAGAGGGGCTCGGAGCCACGGATGGAATGACCGCCGGTAATGATGGCACCTGCTTCGTAGGCGGCATCGTAGCCACCTTGAAGGATGCGGCGGATAGTATCATCGCTCATGGCTTCGGCAGCACATAGGATGTTAAGTGCTAGTTTGGGTTCACCGCCCATGGCGTAAATATCGCTGAGGGCATTGGTGGCCGCAATTTTCCCGTAGAGATAGGGATCATCTACAATGGGAGGAAAGAAATCGGTGGTTTGAATCAGAGCAGTGTTTTCATCTAATACATATACACTGGCATCGTCGCCTTTATCATAGCCAACGATCAGTCTGGGATCGGAGTGAGTTTTAAAGCCTTCCAACATGGTGACCAGCGTACCGGCTCCCATTTTAGCGCCGCAGCCGGCGCAGTTTGCCAGTTTAGTTAATTTTACTTCATTTTCCATAATGATCAGGGCTTAATGATGGAGCGAGCAGATTCCATGCGTTCTACGATATCATACATGTTGGTGATGCCGCCTACAGCCAGTTTTTCCTTCAGACCATAGAAGTCCAGGCAGGTACCGCAGGTAAGAATGGTAACACCTTCAGATTCGAGTAATTTTAAGTCTTCTAAAGAATCGGAATCTTCGCAGGTAAGGTAGGCGCCGGTGTTGTAGCACAGGATCGTGTCGGGAAGACGGTCCTGTTTGGTGAGGGCGAAGATGAAGGCCTTCATTAACGAGGTGCCTAGTTTGGGGTCGCCGCTTCCCATGGTGTTGGAGGAAAGTACCACCAGCATTCCTTTTTGACGAAGATCAGCCTGACAGACTTCGGCATCCTCTTGAGAATCGGCAGGAGCAGCTGTTTGCGCGCCGATGTGAATCGTAACGGCATAGTCGGTATCGGATTTTTTTTCGCCGGAGGCGGTATAGCCTTTGTGAGCAGCAAAGCGTTGAAGATTTTGAACAGCAATTTCGTTATCAACTAAAACGATCAGAGTGTCATTTTCACGAAGTTCTTCCACTGCCTTTTTTGCATTGACAACGGGCAAGGGACAGGGCATTTTACGACAATCGATGGTTTGGATCATGATACATCCTCCTTGGCCAGTTCGCGCAGAGCGGAAACGGCAATATTGATTTCATCTATGGTATTGTAATGGGAGAAGCTGAAACGTACGGCTCCTTGGTCGACAGTACCGAGAGATTGGTGCATAAGCGGAGCACAGTGAGCACCGGGACGGGTGGCGATGTCATATTGAGAGAATAAAGCATCGCTGACCTGACCGGAATCATAGTCGCGAACATTCAGTGCCACAATGGCACTGCGTTCATTTGTGCTAAAATCACCATACACGGTGATACCCTCAATCTCTTTGATTTGAGAATAAAAGGCCTTCATAAGAGCCTGTTCTTTTTCACGAATTACAGAAGTGGTGGTTTTCCGAATATAGCTTACGGCAGCGCATAAGCCAGCCAGTCCATGGGTATTTAAAGTCCCGGCTTCCAGTGCCGTTGGCATTTGCGGTGGATGTTTGCGTAAATACGTTTGTACACCGCTGCCACCGCTGAGCAGGGGACGGATTTCAACACCGCTGCGCACATACAGTCCGCCGGTTCCTTGAGGCCCTAACAGGCCTTTGTGACCGGTAAAGCATAGGACATCGATGTTCATGGCATTGACGTCGATGTCAAAGACGCCGGCGGTTTGGGAGGCATCCACAATGAAGTATACATCGTGGGCCCGGGCGATTCGGCCGATACGCTGAATATCCAATAGATTTCCTGTTAGATTAGAGGCATGGGTACAGATGATCGCTTTCGTATTGGGCCGAATGGAGCGGTCAAAATCTTCATAACAAATGTTACCCTGTGAATCGGCAGGTAGGATCGTCAATTGCATCCCCTGATCCTCCATCTCATAGAGAGGGCGGAGAACGGAGTTGTGCTCCAAAACGGTTGTGATCACATGGTCGTCGGGCGTAAGGAGTCCCTTGATGGCTATGTTGAGGCTTTCGGTAGAATTTGCTGTAAAAGCAATTCGATCAGGGGCTTCAGCATTGAATAGGGAGGCTAACGCCAAGCGGGTTTCATAGACTACACGGGAGGCAGAAAGAGCACCGGCATGAATGCTGCGCCCCGGATTCCCAAAGGAATTCAGGGCGTTGGTCACAGCTTGGATCACACAGGGCGGTTTCTGCAAAGATGTAGCAGCATTATCAAAGTAGATCATAAAAGTTCCTATATGATTTTGTACAATTCTATACAAGGCAGCGATATAACCCCTGGGATTGGATCTGATGGGTCTCCATAAAACGGAGCAGATCAGCCTGGGCTTCCGGCTTGGCACACCAAGCCAAACCGCAGTCGGCAGAAATGGAGCCAGGAACCGGGATGATGCGGCCTTCGATAGAGTGTTGCTTACACAGGTGCTCCATGGCCATGGCAGCTGTGGTTGTGTAAAAGGTTATGACCAGCATTTCTTTTTTAGGAATCATAAGAGGGTCACTTTGCTTTACTCAAACAGAGACATGGCGATGGTTTCGGGAGTAATGGGAAGTTCGCGGTGCCATTGGCCGGTAGCACGATAGATAGCATGGGCAATGGCGGGTGCGGGGGTGTTGATTACGATCTCACCGATGGATTTAGCACCAAAGGGACCGGTGGGTTCGTAACTATGCTCGAATTCGATTTTCAAATGTCCCATATCCAGACGGGTAGGGATTTTGTACTGCATGAAGCTGGACTCGATGGGTTTACCATTGCAGTCGTAGGTAACATTTTCAAACAGAGTGTGTCCAATGCCCTGTACAATACCGCCTTCAGCCTGGATACGAGCCAGTGCCGGATTAATGGGAATACCACAATCTACTACTGCCATGTAGTCCAAAATGGTGACCTGACCGGTCAGCTTGTCCAACTCAATCTCTACCATACCTACCATATAGGGAGGAGGAGAAACAGGAGAGGAATGGGTGGCAGTGGCAACAGCCGCCGTATTATTGAAGGATTGAGTCTTGTATGCGATATCGGTCATGGAAACGAATTTATCGGTACCGACCTGGCTGACTTTGCCCTCTTCAAAGACTACGTCATTTTCGCTGCAGTGTAGCATATCGGCGGCGATGGAGCAAATGCGTTTTTTAAGGTCAGAACAAGCTTTTTCCACTGCTTTTCCTGTGATGTAGGTGGTGGAAGAAGCATAGGAACCGGAATCGTAGGGAGATACGTCGGTGTCAGCGCCAAATACGGCTACGTCATCCACGGTGCAGTCCATACATTCGGCTACCATTTGAGCTAGGATGGTATCGCAACCGGTACCCATGTCGGC
>JAZQUJ010000040.1:0-26420 GCA_045631245.1 Bianqueaceae bacterium | reverse complement strand
AATCAAGTATGAATATGAAAATCCTGTCATGTAAATGATGGGATTTTTTTGTAAGCTGTCATGTTTCGTATAGTTTTTACTGCGGCTCTGGAAGATAATAGAAGGGCAAACAAGACGTCATGTTGCGGCGAAAGCCGGTTTGAAATCGGTTTTCATTACAATCTATCCTATATAAGGAGGAAATAAACATGAAAAAGCTATTAGTAACCCTTTTAGCTGCTTCTATGTGCCTGTCTATGTTGGCCGGCTGCGGTTCTAAAGAAGAAGAGACTGCTACCACCGACAAAGAGACCACCACATCGGAAGCTACCACCGAGGACGGCGAAGAGTCTGAAGTTGCCGGCGACGTGGAAATGAAGGATTTCACCATTCTGGGTGACTATACTGTTAATGCCAATTATTATCAGATGGACCAGTTTGAAGATTTCTACAGTGTTATTGCATTCCGTGAGATCATGGAATCCCGTGGTATTAATCTGGAGTTTGAGCTGATCAACGATGACCAGTACATTACCACCCTGCAGACTCGTTTTGCAGCAATGAACAATGTTCCTTACTTTGTTGCTATGAACGGTTTGTCCGAGAATGAGGTTATGCAGCTGGCTTCTCAGGGCGTGGTAATTGATATCAATCCCATGCTGGAAGAGTCGGAAGCAGCTTCTGCTTTCTTCTTGGAAGATACCTTTGGTAATGCGGCATATAGAAAAGTTTGCCTGGAGACCGGCGAAATGTATTGGTTGCCCAACCTGTATATCACCAAGTGGTATGACACCCTGGGTACCGATGGCACCAACTATCAGGTTGGTATTCGTCAGGACTGGCTGAACGACTATGGTTTGGAAGTTCCCACCACTTTGGATGAGTTCACCAATGCTCTGAAGACCTTTAATGAGAACGATCCCTCCGGTACCGGTGTGGCCGGTCAGCCCGGTTTCCATGTAGCTTCCATTAATCCCTGCAGCTTGAGCGACAACATTGGTGCTTGGTTTGGCTTGGTACGTGGTATCATCTCCAACAACTGGACGACTCAGGAGGCTATTTCTCCCTGGCATCAGGAAACCATTAAAGATTATATGACTTATATCAATGGCCTGTATAACATGGGTCTGTATGATGGTGAAATGATCGGTTCCACTTCCACTCTGACTCAGAAGTACTCTAATAACCAGGTTGGTGCTATGAACGTATACACCGCTGGTGCTTACGAGCAGAATGTAAATGTATTCGATCCTAATTCTGATAACCCCGTACTGTTCCTGCCTATGAAGCCTATTCAGGCTGTGGAAGGCGTGGATCCTCTGCTGGCTCTGGAAGATCCGGTTTATATTTGGGATGAATTCTGCTTCACCAATCAGTTGACCGATATGGAACTGGGCGCTCGCTTCCTGGAAGCTTACTACAGCCCCGAGAACGTTGACTTGATCAACTATGGTACCGAAGGCTACAACTACGAAGTAGTGGACGGCGAGAAAGTGTTCAAAGAATACACCGCCGCAGAAGATGGTAAGCAGTTCAAAGCTGACCAGCTGAACCAGTACATTGCGGATAAGGCTGCTCAGAACCTGCTGTTCGGTAAGCATCTGTACTCCCGTGCGATCACTCCTGACTACACCTACTATATGCTGGACGTTGATGCTGAAGTTATGATCGAAAAAGGCTACTGCGAAGCTAAATATTGGATTCAGAAAGATCAGATCGAAAATTGGGAAGACTTTACTTCTATCGATCCCGCCGGTGCATGGGCAACTGCTTCCACCGAGCAGGTAGAAGAGATCAACCTGATCTGGAACGATATCGATACCTACTCTCAGGAAGCTGTTGCTGCTCTGGTAATGGGTACCCGCTCTCTGGATGAGATCGATGCGATCGTTGCTGAGCTGGATGCACTGGGTCTGGCTGACGTTGAAGTAATTCGTCAGGGTCAGTATGATCGTTTCCTGGGCAAATAATTGAATCCTATTTGATACTTGAAACAGTCAATAAGTAAGTAAAAGGATCCGCCGATGGCGGATCCTTTTTATAATGTAATTTAGTTGGAGATATAAAAGCAATTATGCCTGATCTTTTCTCTGCATCAGTACTGCGAAGATGATGATTACACCTTTAACGGCATCGCAGAGGAAGGTAGGAACACCCACCGTGTTCAAAATATTGTTCATAACACCAATGATCAGCATACCAATGAAGGCACCCACAAGGAAACCTTTACCGCCTGCCATGGAGGTACCACCTACAACAACCGCTGCAATGGCGTCCATCTCATAACCGTTACCGGCATTGGCAAAGTCCATGGAACCAATACGGGCAATGTAGATGATGGCAGCGATGGCTGTCATTACACCACCCAGTGCGTAGATTCTGCGCTTTACACGGGATACATTGATACCAGATAGCTTAGCGGCCTTTTCGTTGGAACCGATCGCTATGGTCTGACGGCCAAAGGCTGTCTTTTTAAAGATTATGTACATAACGATTACAACGATGATCCAATAAAAGATGGGGAGTACAACCTGACCACCGATTTTAAAGGAAGCGAGCTGCTTAAATGCGGCGGGTACTTCGGGGTTAAAGGTCTTGGTAAGTTCCTGAGTAACGGAACGGAAGATCTTCATGGTACCCAGCGTCGCGATGAAGGGCGGAAGCTTTCCGTAGGAGATCAGAGAACCATTTAAATGTCCCAGCAGGTAACCGGCAATGATGACCAACAGAATGGCAACCACATAGGCAGGTACACCGGTCAGACCGATAGCCACAAGTAAGCCGGCCTTTTCGTCCAGCAGATACATGAGCATGGCGCCAAGGGCGCAAAGCATCGAACCAACTGAAAGATCGATACCGCCCGAGATGATGATAAAGCACATGCCTAAGGCGATCATACCGGAGTAGACGTTGTTACGTAAAATGTTGAGCCAGGCACGCTGCAGGCCGCCAAACATACCAACGATGGATCCTGTGTTGACGCACTGTACAATTGCCTGAATGATGATCATGACAAGCAGAGCAAACAAGGTGGAGTAGAGGGGGTTTTTGCTCCAAAGGTCACGGATTTTACTAAAGGTAGATTTTGTATTTGCAGTTTTTGTTTCCATTTTTTCAAACCTCTTCTTTCGATTCTTGGGTGGACACAGCAGTTTCAGCATTAGCACCTCCGGTTGCACTAGCACCTCCGGTGGCATTAGCACCTCCGGTTGCTAGGTACATGATACCGGCTTCGGTCATATCGTCACCGGAAACTTCACCGGACTGTCTTCCATGGAACAGTATGATGCTACGATCGCAGATGCGAATGATTTCCTGTGCTTCGGAGCTGAGTACAATAATGGCAACGCCTTCATCGGCCAGACGCTGAATGATGTGATAGATCTCTTCTTTTGCACCAACGTCTACACCCTGAGTGGGGTTATCTAGAATCAGCACTTTGGGGCCTGCCATCAGCCACTTAGCCAAGACTACCTTCTGCTGATTACCGCCGGAAAGGCTGGTAATCAGATCTTCCATATCACCCATTTTAATCTGAAGGTCTTCCTGTTGCTGGGCAAATAATTTTCTTTGCTTAGCTGTATCGATGAATAGTTTCTTTTTGATTTTAGGAAGAAGTACGATGGAACCGTTATCCAAAATGGACATATCCTTCAGGATTGCATTTTCTTTTCGGTTTCGGGGCAGATAGGCAATGCCGGCGGAAAGGGCTTGATGAGTGTTAGAGGGTTTAATAGCAGCACCGTCAAGTATAATGCTGCCGGTATATTTTTTGCCCATGGCGCCAAAAACAGTTTGGAACAACTCGCTGCGGCCATCGCCCAAAAGACCGGTTACACCTAAAATTTCACCTGCATGTACAGATAAAGAGATATCGTGGAAGTTGACTCCGTTGGAGAGATGCTCCAAACGAAGCATTTCTTTTCCATAATTTTTATTGCGCACTTTTACATCGGTTTGAATCTCATGACCTACCATATGAGTGGCAAGTTCACGGGGATTCGTTTCAGATACAGAACCGGCGGCTACCATATCACCATTTCGAAGAACGGTATATCTGTCACAGATTTCCATAACCTCGTTCAATTTGTGGGAAATGAAGATGATGCCCACTCCCTGTTCCTTTAATGTGCGCATCATGGAAAACACACGCTGTATTTCAGGATCAGTCAGCGAGGTGGTGGGCTCATCCATGATGATGATGGAAGCATCCTGCATGAGAGCTCGGGATATCTCCACGATCTGTTTGTAGCTTGCATCCAGATCCCGCACCATGGTGCAGGGGTCCAGATCCAAATTCATTCTAACAAAAAGATCTTTAGCCTTTTGCTGCATGGCAGCTGCATCCAAAAACAGGCCCTTTTTAGGCAAATGAGTTAAAAACAGATTTTCATAAATGGTCAGATCATTGATCAGGTTGAGTTCCTGATGAATGAATCCGATACCGGCATCCAAAGAATCCATCGGACTGGTGAATTGAACTTCTTTGCCATCTAGAGTTATGCTGCCGTTGTCGGCGGGGAGTACGCCACCCAGGATGTTCATAAGGGTGGATTTGCCGGCGCCGTTTTCGCCCAGCAGTGCACAAATTTCTCCTTGGCCCAGTTGAAAATTCACACCGTTTAATACGCGGTTGGAACCGAAAGATTTATTGATATTGTTCATGGAAAGGTTCAAAATGATCACTTCCTTCTGTAGTAAAGTTAAAGTCAGGGTATCCTGCAAAGATCTGTTGAAAGCGTGTTTCAACACAGCTTTGCAGCATATTTTTCTTTGGTATATAAAAGGGCTATGGCTATACAGCCATAGCCCGATGCTATTGCCTAACGCTATTTAAATAAACAGCTTAGAGAACGCCGAAATTAATATACGGTGTTGTTCTCGTCCAGATAGTCTTTAACGTTGTCAGCCTTAACGATGGTAGTGGGGATAACAACAACAGACTCAGCCTCGCCGCCATTCAGCAGGGTGATAGCGGTCTTGATGGCATCCTGTACCATGCTGGGGCTATACAGAGCGGTAGCCAGACCAAGGTCAGCATAAGCTTCGTCGCCGATCATGCGGAAATATTCCTGGCAGCCGCCGCCACCGGTGATGGCCTTGATATCGGTACGGTTAGCATCACGAATAGCCTGGATGCAGCCGATAGAGGTTTCGTCATCCATAGAGAATACAGCGTCGATTTCGGGATTTGCTTCCAGAATGTCGGCCATAGCAGCCAATCCGTCGTCACGTGCGAAGGACTCAAGCTGATATTCTACGATATTGGAAATGTCGTAGTTTTTCTCTTCCAGATAGTCATAGAAACCTTCTTTACGCAGTTCACATACGGAACCGGAAGAAGGAACATCCATTACTACGATGTTGGCAGCATCGCCAACGGTTTCGGTGATGTACTCAGCGCAGCGGTAACCCATATCGTAGTTGTCGCCGGTAACTTTGTAAATACCCTCGCAGTTAACGTCTACGTCGAAGTTAACAACCGGGATACCCTCGTCGATTACTTCCTGAAGAGCGGTTTCCATACCGGTCCACTGGGGCCAAGAAACTACTACGGTACAGCCATCAGCAACCAGATCCTGCAGGTTGGAAGTCATTTCAGCTGCATCGGAAGAAACGGTCATCTTGTAGTCGATATTGTTGTCTTTGCAGTACTTTTCAGCATAGTATGCAACACCGGCAACCCAACCGTGAGTTACATCGGGAGCAGCGATACCAACTTTAACGGTCTTCTCGGCGGGTTCTTTTTCGCCGCAGCCAACCATGCCCAGAACCATAACCAGGGCCAGAGCTAAAGCAAGAAGCTTTTTCATGATAGAATTCCTCCAATTCTTTTATGTATGGCATTTCGTAATGCCAATAGCATTTTTGTACATTTACTATCAGAAATGTACAATTGTTAAGCTATTTTAGCACTGTAATTAGCAATTGTCAATAAATATTCAGACATTTAAGTGAGGATATTAAAATAATTTTGAAAAGGCTCGAAGGGCTCTCGCGGAACATACTACTGTAGTTCCAAGAGAGCCCTTTGAGCTTATAATATTCGTTTATCTTTTAACACCAAAGGTGGCTTTCTCACCGTTGATATCCCATTCCTTCACATAGAAGCTTTCGTCTGCTTCGGCCTGAACGGCGTCACACAGAGTCTCAGCCATGATCTCGTCGGCATGAGCAGCTGCCAGAGCGGCAATCTTCTCGTTGGTGCCGTAGGAGAAGGTGATGTGATCGGTTACTTCGAAACCGGCATCCTTACGCATGGTCTGGATCTTGCTGATGATCTCACGAACGAAACCTTCTTCGATCAGTTCGGGGGTCAGGTTGGTGTCCAGAGCAACGGTAACAGGACCATCGGATTCGGCTACAAAACCGGGAACCTGAGCCATTTCGATCAGCAGATCTTCTTCAGCCAGTTCTACGATGGAACCATCGAAATCGAAGGTCAGAGGAGAGCCATTCTTGAGGGTAGCGTAAGCTTCCTGACCGTTTACCTCACCAAGTGCTGCGCGAATCTTGCCCAGCAGCTTGCCATATTTCGGACCTACGGTCCGCAGCTGAGGTTTAAAGGTGTAGCTTACGAACTTGCTGGCATCCTGAGTAAACTCAACGTCTTTTACGTTCAGCTCATCTTCGATGATCTCTTTGTAGAAGTCAGCCAGGTCAGCGGGAGCCTGTACGTACATCTTGCCGATGGGCTGACGGTTCTTCAGGTTGGAGGTGTTGCGGCAAGCGCGGCCCAAAGTGATGATCTTGAGTACTTCGTCCATGGTAGCTTCCAGTTCTTTATCGATCATGGAAGTGTCAGCCACGGGGAAGCTGCACAGATGGATACTCTCGGGTGCAGATGCATCAACGCTGCAAACCAGATTGCGATAGATATCTTCAGTCATGAAGGGAGTCATGGGAGCTGCCAGTTTGCTTACGGTTACCAGAGCGGTGTACAGGGTCATGTAAGCATTGATCTTATCCTGCTCCATACCCTTTGCCCAGTAACGAGCGCGGCCGCGGCGTACATACCAGTTACTCAGATCGTCTACGAAGGTCTGCAGTGCACGAGCGGTTTCGGGCAGGCGGTAGTTCTCCAGGTTGGTGTCCACTTCGCCGATCAAGGTGTTCAGCTTGGACAGCAGCCATTTATCCATAACGGAGAGCTTGTCGTACTCCAAGGTGTACTTGGTGGGATCAAACTCGTCGATATTAGCGTACAGCACGTAGAATGCGTAGGTGTTCCACAGAGGACGCAGGAATTTTCTCTGAGCCTCGATTACGGCTTTGCCGTGGAAACGGTTGGGCAGCCAGGGTGCGGAGTTGATGTAGAAGTACCAACGAATGGCGTCGGCGCCGTAGGTCTGCAGGGCTTCCATGGGATCTACTGCGTTGCCCTTGGACTTGGACATCTTCTGACCGTTTTCGTCCTGAACGTGACCCAGTACGATTACGTTTTTATACGGAGGTTTGTTGAACAGCAGGGTGGACTCAGCCAGCAGAGAGTAGAACCAACCGCGGGTCTGGTCAACAGCTTCGGAAATGAAGTCTGCGGGGAACTGCTGCTCGAACAGATCCTGATTTTCAAAGGGATAGTGATGCTGAGCGAAGGGCATTGCGCCGCTGTCGAACCAGCAGTCGATTACTTCGGGTACGCGGTGCATCTGCTTGCCGCACTCGGGGCAGCGGATGGTGATCTCGTCGATGTAAGGACGATGCAGTTCTACGCCGCCTTCGGGATAGTTGTCGCTCATCTCAGCCAGTTCAGCGCGGCTGCCGATGGCATGATGATGACCACATTCACATTCCCAAATATTCAAAGGAGTACCCCAGTAACGGTTACGGGAGATGCCCCAATCCTGGATGTTTTCCAACCAGTCGCCGAAACGACCTTTACCGATGCTCTCGGGAATCCAGTTGATCTGGTTGTTGTTGCGGATCAGATCGTCTTTTACAGCGGTCATCTTGATGAACCAAGATTCGCGTGCGTAGTAGATCAGGGGGGTGTCACAGCGCCAGCAGTGAGGATAGCTATGCTCGAACTTAGGAGCGGAGAACAGCAGACCGCGTTCTTCCAGGTCAACCAATACTTTAGGATCAGCCTGTTTGCAGAAGGTGCCGGCCCAAGGGGTTTCCTCGGTCATTTCACCTTTGCCATCAACCAGCTGTACGAAGGGCAGGTCGTAGCGACGGCCAACCTGAGCATCGTCTTCACCGAAGGCAGGAGCGATGTGAACCACACCGGTACCATCGGTCAGAGTTACGTAATCAGCGCAGGTTACAAAGTGTGCTTTCTTATGCTGACGTTCGCAGATGGGTTTTACAAAATCATACAGAGGCTCGTATTCTTTGCCTTCCAGATCCTGACCGGTGTAGTGCTCCAGAATCTCGGCTTCCTCGCCCAGTACGCTGGGAACCAGAGCCTCAGCCATGTAGTAGGTGTACTCGCCCAGGCGAACCTTTACATAGCTTTCGACGGGATTCACACACAGAGCTACGTTGGAGGGCAGGGTCCAGGGGGTAGTGGTCCAAGCCAGGAAGTAAGCATCCTCGCCGATCACTTTGAAGCGAACGATAGCGGAGCGCTCTTTTACATCCTTATAGCCCTGAGCCACTTCATGGCTGGACAGAGGGGTACCGCAGCGGGGGCAGTAAGGAACGATCTTAAAGCCTTTGTACAGCAGGCCTTTATCGAAGATCTGCTTCAAAGCCCACCATTCGGACTCGATATAATCATCGGTGTAGGTAACGTAGGGGTTATCCATGTCGGCCCAGTAGCCAACGATGCCGGAGAAGTCCTCCCACATTCCTTTGTATTTCCAAACACTCTCTTTACATTTCTGGATAAAGGGAGCCAGACCGTATTCTTCAATCTGCTCTTTGCCGTCCAGACCCAGCTCTTTCTCGATTTCCAGCTCAACGGGCAGACCGTGGGTATCCCAACCGGCCTTACGGGGTACCATGTAACCCTTCATGGTGCGGTAACGGGGGATCATATCCTTAATTACACGGGTCAGTACGTGACCGATGTGGGGTTTGCCGTTGGCAGTGGGGGGACCGTCATAAAAAGTATAGGACGGACCGTCTTTGCGCTCTTCGATACTCTTTGCGAAAATGTCTTCCTGTTTCCAAAATTCCAGAACTTTGCCTTCGCGTTCGGTAAAGTTCATATCGGGAGATACTTTCTGATACATTTCGAAATGCCTCCTTAAAATGATATAATGTGAATGCTGCAAAGCAGCAAAGTTGACGATGGTTTTTGGGGAAAATCAGCAGTGTTCGCGGACAAAATATAAAATCCCTGCAGACATAATGCCTGCAGGGACGAATCGTTTACATATCCGTGGTACCACCCTGATTACTTCTCAAGCTGATAAGCTATTAGCTTCCATCAAAGCCTTCGCCGATAACGGGGCTAGCCGTACGCTCTTACTGCCGTGCTGCTTGCGGAAGCGCCTGAAGGGCGATACCGTGAACAGATTTGCCGTGTGGCGGCGGGGTTCTGAGCGAAGCTCCGGAGTGATCAGACCTTACTTCTACTACAGCCTTTCACCCACCGGCTGCTCTCTGAAAATAGATGATAAGGAGCTATCTCCATCTTTGCATTTGCAGTCTATTTTAGCAAGGTGAAAGCCGCTTGTCAAGAGGGTTTTTGAAGAATTACGAATTGTGGATGATATGTTTGGGGTGACTATGCTAAATCGGTACGACCATGTAGTCGATGCTCTTGCATAACCAAAACTTATCTGATTGTGTAGGTTTTGATAGTGCTTTTTAGATTCAAATGCGTTATAATCAAGAAAACCAGACAGGAGGTATCACTATGAAACAAGTAATTCTAGATCCCTTAGTAGAACAAATCGCAAAATGCATTGAACGACATAAATTAGAAACCGGATCCTACGCTCGTTGGCTGTGGGGCGAAGGACGAAACTTAGGTCAAAACGAGTATGGCTGTGCCGACGCTGCCAACATTCTGTATACCATTGGCCGTTTTCCGCAGGATCCTGCCGAGCGCGCTGAATGGGTGCGTCATCTGCAGGAAATGCAGGATCCCGAGACCGGCATGTACAGCGAGCCGACCCATCACACCATTCATACCACTGCACATTGCACTGCGGCGCTGGAGTTATTTGATGCCCGTCCGCTGCATAAGTGTAAGGCCTTGGAACCCTTGACGCAAAAGGACGAGCTGTATCATTTTCTGGAAACCGAGATCGACTGGGCCAATAAACCCTGGAGCCAGTCCCATAAAGGCGCCGGTCTGCTGCCCTGCCTGACCAACACCAATATGGTGGATCTGGAATGGAAGAACCAATACTTCGAGTGGATGTGGGAACATACCGATGAAACCGATGGTTTTATCTGCTACGGAACCGAAAAAAATGCGCCCCTTTACGAATATATGGCAGGCGGTTTCCACTATATTTTCAACCATGAAGCGGAGCGTCGCCCCATGCGCTATCCCGAAAAAGTAATTGATTCCTGTCTGAAACTGATGAGCGATGCTGAAGGTAACCGCATGCTGCGTGGCTGTAACTTCCTGGAGATCGATGTGGTATATGGACTCACCCGCGCCATGCGCCAAAGTCCGCACCGATTCTATGAAGGAAAAGCAGCACTGGAAGATTTTGCAGAAAAATACGTGAACTTGCTTCTTTCAATGGACTATGAAAAGAATGAAAGCTTTAATGATCTGCACTGTTTGTTTGGAGCTGTATGCTGTCTGGCAGAACTGCAGACGGCGCTGCCGGGCAAGATTCTGACGACGAAGCCTTTGAAACTGGTACTGGATCGCAGACCATTTATTTAATAAGAAAGAAAAAGAAGGACTATTCTTTAGCGAGTAGTCCTTCTTTGTTTTTGTTACGCAAAACTTATCAATCTTTCAAGAAGATCGGATTGGTCCAGGCGCGGCGGCCCTGCTCGTCGATGACGCAGGCGCGGATGTACTTATAGCTGTCCTTTAACTCAATCTCAGCGGAAGTGATCAGATGATCCTGCTCCAGAGGAGCGGGGAACTGACGGGTGGGGTGCTGATCGCAGATGAACTGGATGCGGGCAGCGGGTTCACATTCCACGTGGGCAATGCCGTCTTCCACATAAAAGTCTTTGATCACGGGGCCACAGGAAGCATAGAATTTACCTTCCTTCAATGCCTCCAAAATGGCAGGTACATCGTTTTCGGCATTGACCATGACCCAGCCTTTGCAGTGCTGATACATGGGGTGACCATCATCGGTGGCAACGCCCCAAATTTTGATACCCTGACCAAGGATCTCATCCCAGTAGGCGGCGTTGGTGTCCATATCATCTTCGAAAGCGCAGCCGGTGTTCCAAATTTCCATAGCAAAGTTGCCCTTCTGCTTCTCGAAGTAGCGGGCGGGCGTGCTGCTCCATTCGGGATGGCAGTAGATGGTCATGTTGCCGTTCTCGTGGATCCAGTCCAGATAGGGCTGATATTCAAATTGATCGTTGGCCTTGCCGCTTTCAAATCTTTCCTCATGGGCAAACCCATTGGTTTCGTCGTTGGGGCCGATGCAAACGGTGTGGAAGCAGCGGAAGCCATTTTCACGAACAAAGGTATTGTCGAATTCCATGCCGGGGATGATGGTCATCTCCACATCGTCGGCATAGTTGATGCGGTTGTAGCGACGGTGATCGGTGAGAGCCATGAAGTCGTAATTATTTTCTTTATGCAAACGGATCACATCGGCGGGATCGCCGTGACCATCGGAACGGGTGGTGTGGCAGTGCAGAGCACCCTTTAACATTTTGGGAGCAGTTTGCTCAAAAGCAGCCTGACGAATGATCATAATATATTCCTCCTTGCGGACGCCAATCGGCGAGAAATTGATTCTTTGCGGTCATTGTATGCCAGTTAGGATCAAAAGTCAATGTAAAATTATAAAAATAAAATAGAACAAAATCCTAATAATAACTCTTGACAAATTCATAGCAAAGAGGTATAATGCATACAAAAATGTATCAAATGAGACAGATGGAGGCATCATGGAACTGACAAAACCCCAATACAGGATGCTGAGCGGTTGTTTCTTATTCAAAGCACTGGATGAAACACAGAAGGCGGAGGTCTTTGAAAAGCTGACGATTCAAAGCTTTCAAAAGGGCGAAGCCATCTACACCCAGCATCATTTTCAAAAATCGCTGGGCATTGTGCTGGAAGGGGAAGCGGCTGTAAAAAAGGATAAGGGAACACTTCTGAATATATTAAAGGAAGGAAGTTGTTTCGGAGCGGCAGCGCTGTTTGCACCGGCAGAGGAATATGTTACATCGATCATGGCCCATAAGGCTTGCAAGGTGGTATTCATATCCGGCGAGGAATTGGCTCAGCTGTTCAGAAAATATCCTGATATGGCACTGGACTACATAGCATTCCTGTCCGGCCGGATCCAGTTTTTGAATCAAAAGATCGACAGCTTCACAACGCCATCGGCGGAGGATGCGGTCTGGCAATGGATCCTGGCCCATGCGGACGAAAGCGGCAAGGCGGTAGCCGCCGGCGGGTTTGCGCGCTTGGCGCGGGAACTGAGTATTGGCCGTGCAACGCTGTATCGCTGTTTGACGCAGCTGGAACAGGATGGGAAAATTGTAAAAGAGGGCGCTCAGATCATGATCCGTCAATGTTGATTTCGATAATTTTAGGAGGAAATGCAAATGAAAAAAATTTTAGCGCTGCTGATGGCAGCTGTAATGATGGTTTCGGTAACGGCTTGCGGCCAGGAAGAGGCTGCTAAGGAAGAATCTTCGAAAGTGACCGCTGAGGAATCCAAGGTGGAAGAGTCTGAGGTTCAGGAATCTTCCGAGGCAGAGGAAAGCTCCGAAGAAGTGGTGGAAGAGGATACCTATGAAAAGATCGATGTTAAGATCGCGGCTTTGAAGGGCCCCACTGCGCTGGGTATGCTGAGCATGATGCATGATGCAGCCGAGGGCAACGCTCCTGATAATTATGAGTTCACTTTGGCGGGCGCTCCCGATGAGATCCTGGGCAACATCATTAAAGGCGAGTTTGATATTGCTGCGGTTCCCACCAATGTGGCATCTGTTTTGTACAATAAGACTGAGGGTCAGGTACAGCTTGGTTCGCTGAATACGCTGGGTGTGCTGTACTGTGTTGAGATCGGTGACAGCATTCAGAGCGTGGAAGATCTGCGCGGCAAGACCATTTATAACCTGGGTAAGGGTGCAACTCCCGAATTTGCACTGAACTATATTTTAAAATCCAATGGTATCGATCCTGAGAACGATGTAACCATTGAATATAAGTCCGAGGCAGCCGAGGTGGCTGCGCTGATGGCGAACGGTGAGGCTACGGTTGCTATGCTTCCCCAGCCCTTTGTAACTACTCTGTTGGCACAGAATGCAGAGGCACGTGTAGCACTGGATATCACGGAAGAATGGAACAAAGTAGGTGAGGGCAGCAGCATTACCATGGGTGCTGTGGTGATCCAGAAGAGCTTTATCGAGGAGAATCCGGAGGCTGTGGAGCGTTTCCTGGAGGCTTATGAGGTATCTGTAAACTTCACCAACGGCGAGGATACCATTGCCACTGCTGCTCAGTATGCAGAAGAATTTGGCATTATTCCTAAGGCTGCAGTAGCCCAGAAGGCAATTCCCGAATGCAACATTGTGTTCGTTGAGGGCGCAGAGATGAAGACCATCGCCGAAGGCTTCCTGCAGGTGCTGTTTGAGGCTGATCCTGCAGCAGTAGGCGGCAAGGTTCCGGCTGCAGATTTCTACTACAATGCAGAATAAAAAAACATTAAGAAGAATAGCCGGCTGGACAGCGGTGGGAGTGTTTTGGCTCATTATTTGGCAGCTGGCTTACTACGGAGTGGGGAGAGACCTGTTACTGGCCTCCCCTCTCGCTGTATTCAAGCGGATTGGTGAATTGGTGATGACCGGCGAGTTTTGGCTGATCATCGGCACTTCTTTCTACCGTATCATGAGCGGTTTCGTGATGGGCCTGTTGGTAGGTGCGGCGCTGGGACTGATCACCGCAAAGTGGCGGCCTGTGTATCAGCTGATCCAGTTGCCCATGAATATCATTAAGGCAACACCGGTGGCTTCGTTTGTCATTCTGGCGCTGATCTGGATCAGCGGTAAGAACCTGAGTGTGTTTATTGCCTTTTTGATGGTGCTGCCCATGGTATGGAGCAGTGTGGATCAAGGCCTGAAGAGCGCCGATCCGCAGCTGTTGGAGGCGGCTAAAACCTATCGACTGTCCCGGTTGCAGACTGCCCGGGCGGTATATGTGCCGGCGGTGCTGCCCTACTTTTTATCGGTGAGCCGCGTGGCGGTGGGTTTTGCCTGGAAGTCCGGTATTGCCGGTGAGGTGATCGCCATTCCCAAGGATTCCATTGGAACTCAGCTCTACGATGCCAAGGTATATTTGGAGACCACCGACTTATTCGCCTGGACAGTGGTGATCGTGGTGTTGTCGGTACTCATTGAGAAGCTGTTTACCCTGCTGATCGAAGCGGCGGCTAAGAAGTGGGGAGGTGCAGAAAAGTGAGTCAAACCAGGAACGTGAAAGCTAAGAATCTGTATTTTTCCTACGGCGATCAGCCGGTGCTGCAGAATGTGTGCATTGAGCTCACGGCGGAGCAGCCCGTGGTGCTGCTGGGCGGTTCCGGCATGGGTAAGACCACCCTGCTGCGCATTTTGGCGGGTCTGATGAAGCCAAGCAGCGGCAGCATCGAGGGTATCGATAAAAACACCCGCATTGCCGTGATGTACCAGGAGGATCGTTTATTTCCTCATTTAACTGTATATAAAAATTTGAAACTGATCCGTCCCGGCGTTACCCGGGAAGAGGCCGCAGGCCTGCTGGCGGAGCTGAATCTTGATGCGGCTGTGCTGGATCAGCTGCCCCGGGAACTTTCCGGCGGCATGCGCCGCCGCGCTGCCTTGGCTCGGGCCCTGCTGTTTGAGGCCGATGTGGTGCTGATGGATGAACCCTTCCAGGGGCTGGATGTGGACACCCGCCGCATGGCGCTGGCCGCGGTGAAAAAGTGGACGAAGAACCGTCCCACTTTGCTGATTTCCCATGAACCGGAAGATGGTCCGGCGCTGGGCGCTAAAATGCTCACAATTACCGAACTGGGCGGATGTGGGCAGCAAGAGAGATAATATAGGAGAGCTGTCGCTATGAGTTTTACAATGACGAAGCAAGAAATTATGGATGTGTTCCGCATGAGCCGGGAGCAGTATGAAGCAGAGTATAGGAAGCCTGCCTATGAACTGTTTTTGGAAAAGAAGGGCGGAGCGGTGGCTATGGCCATGCTGGGCTACAGTAATATTTGTAAGAATCAGTGTCTGTACTGCGGTATGCGGGCCGGCAATCATCTGCCGAAACGATATCGCTTTACCGCCGATGAAATTTTGGGATTGGTGCGTCAGTCCTACGATGCGGGTATGCGCCGTTTGTTTTTGATCTCCGGTGAGGATCCCAAGTATCCCTTTGAGGAGCTTTTGAAGGTGATCGATCAGGCGAAGGCCATGGGTTTTAGCAGAATCAGCTTGGGTGCCGGTGAGTTCTCGTTAGAGCAGTATAAAGAACTGAAGGCAGCAGGCCTTTCCGAATATGTAATGAAGTTTGAAATGTCTCATAAGGATACTTTCGAGCGTATGAACCCTTCCACCACCTTTGAAAAACGCAATCAGGGTCTGGAGTGGATCAAGGCGGCGGGTTTGGATCTGGGATCCGGCAATATTGTGGACTACCCCGGTCAGACGCTGGATGAGTTGGCGGACGACATTTTGCTGATGAAGGAGCTGGATATTAGCTGGGCTCCCAACATTCCCTATATGCCGGCAGCGGGGACGCCTTTGTCGGTGGACGAAAACGGAAAACCGAACCGTCCCGGCAGCATCGATGTGCTGCACCGTGAGATCTCTTTGATCCGACTGCTTCTGCCCAATACCGATATTACCGCGCAGCAGCCGGGCAAAGATCTGTCTAAGGGTCTGTCCCATCCGGAAGGTAATAAGATGGCCATCGAGGCCGGTGCCAACGTGCTGTTTGTGGATATGCTGCCTGCGGCCATGGCCGGTGCCTTCAATGTGATCGATAATCGCATGGTGAAGGGATTGGACTATGCTAAGGAAATTGCTGAATATGCAGGCGTGAAACTGCTTATGGAATAAGATAAAACCCATTGGATAGGGATGCCGAGTACATCAAACCTTCCAATGGGTTTTGTTTAATATAAAGTAAAACTAGCAATGATCTGAGGAAACTCGTAGCCGCGGCACATATAGCGGATTTCCTCATGATAAGCGGCGCTGTAAAATTCCAAAGCGCTGTCGGTGCGCTGGGTCAGTACATAGGTGAAGCCGTCTTTTTCACCCAGAATATCGAAGCGTTCTTTTCGGCTGCGGATGACTTCAAGATCCTCCTGCTGATCATAGATTTCGATACTGAAGATCGATTGCTGATAGCCATATTGTAAGGCTTCCTGGGTTCGTCCGAGAGCATAATACAGGTTGTATCCGTAGCCGGATCCGGAGGGCTCGAATTCGACTTTGCCTAACCAGGCTTCGGGAATGGTAAATTCAAAATATGCGGTTTGAATCAAATTGCCTTCCATGTTAATAATATTTGCTGTTTCCAAGCGGGTTTCCAGGTCCCTGGCGGCCTTGATCGCGTCATAATCAAGGGAGTTTACAGTATCATAAACATTGAAGCAAGTATAAAAACCGGCCATATAAGCCGGATGCGGGCGTTGATAAATGGAATCGGGATCAAACATCCCGACGGGGGAGTCCGCGGCGGACGTTGGATAAAAGCCAATGATCAAAGCAATGATCAGGCTTGGGATAAAAAGCAAAATGGGCGCGACATTGACCCAGATTCGTGATTTCATGCGGTATCCTCCGGGGAAGCGGTGTTGGAAGCGATAGTAATATTATTATACTCAGCATGGTATACTTCGTCAAAAGATTTTTGAATGTGTATTGGCAATTGAACTGTTTAACGATATAATAAATAAAAGCATAAGCCGTGAGCGGCTTTGCGCCAGTTTCCTGAAAGGAAACGCCCGGCGCATAAAATGGAGGTTTTATATATGATTACTGAATGGCTTAAAAATGAAACAGCCGCCAATGTGGAGCGGCTGATGCAATATAATCAGGTAAGTGAAGACCCGATCGGCGGATATGGTATGAAAAAGCGCGTGCAGGAGCTGATTACGCATCTGCGCACGGCGATGTATCCCAGTGTGTATTATGAGGGCGAGCCGGATCCGAGGTTTTTGCATTCCATCGTGACCCAGGAGTGGCAAAAAGCTACCATGCTGCTTTATGGCATGGCCTGTGATGTGCTGCCCAACGAATGCAACAGCCCCGACAAGCGCGGTCGCAACTGCGATGCTTGTCAGCATAAGGCAGAGGTGTTGGTGGAGGAGTTCATGAACAGCCTGCCGGATATCAGCAAGGTGCTGGATACCGATATCCAGGCTGCTTATGAAGGTGACCCGGCGGCCCGTTCCCGTGAGGAAGTTATGCTGGCGTACCCGGCTTTTGAAACCATTACCATCTTCCGTTTGGCCCACCGTTTGTTTGAACTGGGCCTGCCAATGATCCCCCGCATGATGACCGAATACGCTCATCAGCTGACGGGTATCGACATTCATCCCGGTGCGCACATTGGTGAATATTTCTTCATCGATCATGGAACCGGCGTGGTAATCGGCGAGACCTGCAACATTGGCCACCATGTGAAGCTGTATCAGGGCGTGACACTGGGCGCCAAGAGCTTCCAGCAGGATGAAAACGGCAATCTGGTGAAGGGCGGTAAGCGCCATCCCGATGTGGGCAACTATGTTGTTGTATACGCAGGGGCCACCGTGCTGGGCGGCGATACCATGATCGGTGACGGCAGCGTGATCGGCGGTAGTGTATGGCTGACCCATTCCGTGCCCGCCGGCAGCAAAGTCTATAATAAACAGTAATTGAGGAATGAAAAATGAAAATTTATAAATCCGTATCAGAACTTGTGGGGCGAACCCCTTTGTTAGAAATTAACCGGCAAGCCGGAAATAGCTGCCGGCTGCTGGCTAAGCTGGAGTGTTTCAATCCCGCCGGCAGCGCCAAGGACAGAGTTGCCCGCCAGATGATCGAAAGCGCTGAAAAGCGTGGTTTGATCCAGCCCGGCGGCACGATCATCGAACCCACCAGCGGTAACACCGGTATTGGTCTGGCGGCCATGGCAGTGCCCCGTGGCTATCGGGTGATCCTGACCATGCCGGACACCATGAGCATGGAGCGCCGCCTGCTGTTGAAGGCCTACGGCGCAGAGCTGGTGCTGATCAAAGGCGGTATGGCGGAGGCTGTGGCCAAGGCAGAAGAACTGGCGAAGGAAATACCCGGCAGCTGGATTCCAGGACAGTTTGATAATCTGGACAATCCGCAGGCTCATTACGAGACCACCGGGCCTGAAATTTGGGAAGACACTGAGGGAAATGTGGATATCTTTCTGGCTACAGTGGGTACCGGCGGTACCCTGTCCGGTACAGCTCGCTATTTGAAGGAAAAGAATCCAAATATTAAAGTGATCGCCGTGGAACCGGCTGCTTCACCGCTGCTTTCCGGCGGACAGGCAGGTCCCCATAAGATCCAGGGAATCGGAGCGAACTTTATTCCGGACAATCTGGACCGCAATTGCTACGACGAAGTGATCACCGTGGCCGACGAGGATGCCCTGGCCACCAGTCGGCAATTGGCAAAGACGGAAGGCATATTAGTCGGCATTTCTTCCGGCGCTGCCGGTTGGGCTGCCATGCAAGTGGCGGCACGCCCGGAAAATGCAGGAAAGACACTGGTGGCGGTGCTGACCGATACCGGTGAGCGGTATTTGTCGAGTTTTGGATGAGTCGGGTGCATTAAGTGAAAAGATGAATCCGTTGAGTTTGGAGCATGCTTGACAGTGAAAATGCCTTGTGATATACTGAAAACGAATAAATGAAATAGTTAGTCCAATTCCATTTGGAAGCAAAACACGGAGGGTGGCCGCCCTCCGTGTTTTGTGTTTAACGTTGCTTGTTCTGCTTGTCAAGCCACTTACATATGTAATATGCAAGGATGCTGGCCAGAGTAGACAGAAAAAAAGAAATAGTTAGTCCTTCCATTTGTAATCACCTCCTTCCGAATACTCTGGAAGGACAAGCAACATAACTAGTATATCAGATGTCAATACGAAAAGAAAGAAGAAAATTGGAAAAAATTGGGGACGGACCTCTTGCGAAAACAGTCTTAGGTTCCCGTAATTTCCCGTCGCTTTTCGGCGGTTTTTCCTTGCTTTTACTCTGGCAATATTGTATAATACCATGAGGTCAAACGCGGGAAGCGGTTGGCCGGATGCGCGGGTTTTGTATACGCGTGAATGACTTACAGTTTATGACTTAAAATTGAACGGAGGTATGTATTTTGCGTCACTTTTTGAATCCGATGGACTTCTCCAAAGAAGAGTGGGACAAGCTGCTGAATCTGGCGGAAGACATTAAAAAAGATCCTAAGAAATATGCGCATGTATGCGATGGAAAGAAGATCGCTACGTTGTTTTATGAGGCCAGTACCAGAACTCGTATGAGCTTTGAGTCTGCTATGCTGAATTTGGGTGGTACGGTTTTGGGCTTCCATTCTGCGGAATCCAGCTCTGTATCTAAGGGTGAAAGTGTAAGCGATACCATTCGTGTTATTTCTTGTTTTGCTGATATTTGTGCAATGCGTCATCCTAAGGAAGGTGCTCCTATGGTTGCATCCATGCACTCTTCAATTCCGGTGATCAATGCAGGTGATGGCGGCCATCAGCATCCTTCTCAGACTCTGACTGACCTGTTTACCATTCGCTCTCTGAAGGGCCGTTTGGATAACCTGACCATTGGTCTGTGTGGCGACCTGAAGTTTGGTCGTACCGTACATTCTCTGATCGAGGCCTTTACCCGTTACACCGGCATCAAATTTGTACTGATCTCTCCTGAGGCACTGCGTGTACCCAGCTACATTCGTGACGAAGTATTGGAAGCCAATCACATACCTTATAAAGAAGTGGAAAATCTGGATGCGGTTATGCCCGAACTGGATATTCTGTATATGACTCGTATTCAGAAAGAGCGTTTCTTCAACGAAGAAGAGTACATTCGTTTGAAGGACAGCTATATTCTGGATGCTGCTAAAATGAAACTGGCCAAGGAAGACATGCTGGTGCTGCATCCTCTGCCCCGTGTAAATGAGATCGCAGTGGAAGTGGATAACGATCCCCGTGCCGCTTATTTCCAGCAGGTACAGCACGGTGTATATGGCCGTATGGCTCTGATTATGACTCTGCTTGGATTGGAGGACGCAGTATGCTGAACGTAGGTAGAATTGAAAAAGGTATTGTACTGGACCACATCAAAGCCGGTCGCGGTATGTCGATTTACAAAGATTTGAATCTGGATAAGCTGGATTGCTGTGTAGCTATCATTCAGAACGCCCGCAGCGGAAAGATCGGCCGCAAGGACATCATCAAGATCGAAGACTCTTTGGAGAATGTGGATCTGGATGCTTTGGGTTATATCGATCCTAATATTACCATTAACATCATCGAGAACGGTGAGATCGTGGAAAAGCGTGATATTCAGTTGCCCAAGCGCATCACCAACGTAATCAAATGCCGCAATCCTCGTTGCATCACCACCATCGAGCAGGAACTGCCCCATGTATTTGAACTGAGTGATCCCGAAAAGAAGATCTATCGTTGCATTTACTGTGAGGAAGCTTATAAAAGAAAATAATATGTAGTCATATAAACTAAAACGCCTTTGCGATACTACAGTCGTATGTATCTCAAAGGCGTTTTGGTTTTCTGAATATATTATTTCGTGTAAAATTGATGGGCGAAGGCTGTTTATAATTCCTTTGCATAGTACAGTATGAGCTCGCCGTCATCGATTTCGGACATCAGAAACGTACGATACCCCCAGTGGAGGTATATGGCCAGGTTTCGCGCCTCGCGCGCCTCAACGCCGATGCTGAGGTGGGTGTAGCCAAGGGAGCGGGCATGGTCTTCCAGTTTGCGCATCATGCGGGATATATGCCCTTGACCTTCGTAAGCCTTTTCAATACGCAGAGCGTTCACATTGGCGATGTGCTTACCATCGGCCAGGGCAGTCGGGCGGCCGACTACGGCTTTGCAGTCGGGGGATAAGATCAAGGTTCCCTCGCCTATAGGATCGCCGTCAGCCAGCACCAGAAAGGTAGCGGCCATGCCGGTGGTATTGTAGTGGATGTATTCATCGCGCCAGCGGAGCCAGTTGGGTTCGTCGGGATTGTTGTCGATGTTTTTCTGCCAGATCTGCTTCAGTTCAGGCAGAGGGGCAGGGGTATAGGTAAAGTTCATAGTAGGTCACCTCGAAGATTGATGAAGTTATTATGGCATGGGTGAGGATTTTTGTCAAATTAAAAAGCCGTCGGCATGAAACCGGCGGCTTTTGTAATATGTACATTCAATACTTAGTTATCGTTCTTAGCCTTGGAAACCAGTACGTTGGTGATGATACCCAGGATCAAAGCGCAAGCGATGGAGGTCAGGGTGATCTTACCGAAGGAAACAGACAGGCCGCCGATACCGGTGATCAGGATCACAGATACAACGAACAGGTTCTTGCTCTGGTTCAAGTCTACCTTCTGGATCATCTTCAGACCGCTTACAGCGATGAAACCGTACAGAGCGGTGCACACACCACCCATTACGCAGTTGGGGATGGTAGCCAGGAAGGTTACGAAGGGACTGAAGAAGGAGAACAGGATGCACATGATGGCAGCGGTGGTAATGGTGATTACGGAAGCATTGCGGGTAATAGCAACACAGCCAACGGATTCACCGTAGGTGGTGTTGGGGCAGCCGCCGAAGAAAGCACCAACCATGGAACCAACACCGTCACCCAGCAGGGTACGATGCAGACCGGGTTCTTTCAGCAGATCCTGCTCGATGATGAAGGACAGGTTTTTGTGGTCAGCAATATGTTCTGCAAATACTACGAAGGCTACGGGCATGTAAGCAACAGCGATGGTAGCGATGTAGGCTGCGTCGATGTTCTTAGCGCCTTCACCCAGGTTCAGGAAGGTGAAATCCGGAACAGAGAACAGCTGTAAACCTTTGAATACGGAGAAGTCGATTACCTGCAGAGCTACGTTATCGGTAGCGATACCGATTACAGTGAAGATGGTAGCGGCAATGTAACCAACCAGAATACCCAGAATGAAGGGGATGAGTTTCATCATCTTTTTGCCGTATACGGAGAACAGAATAACAGCAAACAAGGTGATCAGACCGCAGATCAGGGCTACATAGAAGCTGCAGCCGGAAACCTGAGAAACCACATCTACGATGGCACCATCCTGAATGGCCTGAGTGGTCTGCTCAACCATTACTTTACCTTTACCCATATCGCCAACAGCATTGCCTGCCAGAGACAGACCAATGATAGCAACGGTGGGGCCGATAACAGCGGGGGGCATGATCTTTTCGATCCAGTTAACGCCGACCATCTTGATTACCAGAGCGAGAATCACATATACAAGACCGGCGAAGACAGCACCCAGGATCAGACCTACGTGACCGGCAGGTACAGTGGCGGCACCGGCAAAGGCAGCTGCCATGGATCCTAAGAATGCGAAGGAAGAACCCAAATATACAGGGCTTTTAAATTTTGTAAACAACTGATACACAATGGTACCGCAGCCTGCACCGAACAGAGCGGCAGACTGGCTCATGCCGTTACCGATAATAGCGGGTACGGCGATGGTGGCAGCTAAGATGGCCAGCACCTGCTGCAGTGCGAAGACCAGAAGCTGAGGGAATTTCGGTTTGTCTTTAATGTTGTAAACCAGATTCATTTGATGACCTCCAAGAGATATAATTTGGAATAAAATTTGGCTAGATGGATTATATCACTGCGTAGGTATAAAAGCAAGGAATTTGTCGATGGAAAACGGATAAACAAGGGCATGATTTTTTACTTGAAAGGGAATCGGGGGTGGCATATAATAGGGATTAACAATTGTCGAGAAAGAGGAAGAATCATGGAGAAGATGGTTTTAAAAGAAGAGATCTCGGTGGAGGAATTTCTGGAGATCATTGAAGCAGTCGGATGGAAAACCTATTCCAAAGCTCAGGTGGAAAAGGCACTGAAGAATACCATGTACATGGTTAAGGCTATGGTGGGCGATCAGGTTGCCGGTATGGGCCGAGTGGTGGGAGATTTTAGTATTGTATGCAGTCTGTCTGATATCTGTGTAAAGCCGGAATATCAAGGCCAAGGAATTGGCCTTCAGATCGTGAACCGGCTTAGAGAAATGATCGAGGCGGATGTAAAGGAAGGCGAGAAGATGCAGATCGAACTGACACCCACCGCAGGAAAGGAAGCATTTTATCAAAAAGCAGGTTTTAAATATAAACCGGATGTGATTACGGGGATGTATCTGTGGATCCAAAAATAATAAAAAGGCTCACCTTAGAGCGCTTAACATTAGCGCCAGCGATAAGGTGAGCTTTTTATAAAGATCGGAAATCCGACCTTTTAGATACCGGGGACCAACAACTTGAGTCCGGCTCTGAAACACAGGATCCCCAGCGGAAGAAGGATGATGGTTAAACATAAGCAGATCGCCACCAAGAAGAGGATGATAGCCAGCGGCACCTTAATGAATAGCCAAAATCCTGTTAGCAAAAGGCCACCGGTGATGGTGAACCCGATCCAAAGAAGAAGTCCAAGTACAGCGAAAACGATTAAAAAAAGGAAAAAGAGAATCATGTAATCAACCTCCCTTGATCAAGATATGTCAGAATCACAAAAATGTTGCCGGATGCGAAAATTTATGTTTCCTCTTTTGATAGATACAGTATATAATATAGAAAGATAAGGATAAAGACAGTAAACCGCGAAATAGGACGGGCTATTGCGCTGAAAGAGTGCAATTGTTTGACAAACCGTGGAAAACAATGAAAAGAATGGCATATACGCATATAGAAAACGAAGGAGGTTTAGAATGGGACGCCGATCAACAAAAGAGAATAAAAATCCCTATCAGATCAGCCGGGAGGAGCTGGGTCTCACCCGCGACGGCGCGGAGGAACTGCTGCAGTACATATCCGCCGACCGTATCGAGAAAATCGAAAGTGGCCGCTCGCTGCCCCATCCGGAGGAGATTTTGACCATGGCCGAGTGTTATAAAAATCCGGCCCTGTGCAACTACTATTGTTCCCACGAATGTCCCATTGGACAGGAACATGTGCCGGAGATCAAGTTAAAGGATCTTTCCCAGATCACCTTGGAAATGTTAGCCTCGCTAAATGCCATGGAAAAGGAAAAAAATCGTTTGATCGAGATCACAGTGGATGGGAAGATCGCGCCGGAGGAAATGACAGATTTCGAAAAGATACAAGATCAGCTGGCACAGATCGCCATGGCCATCGACTCCCTGCAGCTATGGGTACAGAAGGCAATAGCCGAAGGAAAAATTGAAAAGTAAACAAGCCGGCGTGGCCGGCAAAAAAGACGATACAGAATGGAGAATATCATGAAAAAGAAAATCGAAGTGGATTCCTTTTTGCAGTTTCAATTCGTAAGCAATCCGACCTTTTCCCCCGACGGAAAGAAGGCGGCCTTTGTGGTACAGAAGGCAAATTTGAAGGACAATAACTACCCCGGCGATATCTATCTGCTGGATGTAGAAACCAAAAATCATATCCAGCTGACCTCCGGCGGCGACGCCAAGGGTTACACCTGGACCCCCGAGGGCACCTTGCTGTTTCCGGCAAAACGTACCAAAGAAGATAAAGATGACAAAGACAGTGCCATTTTTTACGAGATCAACCCCTGTGGTGGTGAAGCAAAGAAAGCCTTTAGCCTGCCCATTCGTGCAGGCCGCATCCAGCCCGTGGACAGTGACCTGTATGTGGTATCTGCCAGCGAAAACATGGGCGAGCCGGAAAAAGATCGTGCCTACGAGATCATCGAGGAAACTCCCTTCTGGTTCAACGGCCGTGGTTTCACCCAGGGCCTGCGTGGCAAGCTGTATCTGTACAGCCGCAGCACCGGTGAGCTGACTGCCATCACCGAGCCTCCCTTTGATGCAGGTGGCTTTGAGGTGAAAGATCGTCAGATCCTCTACCGCGGTGCTGAGTGGAAGAGCGGTTTGAAATACCAGAAGGCCGGACTGTATCTGTATGACATCGATACTAAAACCACCACCTGCCTCATCGAGCCTGAGACTCGCGGTGGCTACACCATGGACTTCTGGACCCCTGGCAAGATCATGATTGCCAGTCAGGAAAATGACGACAAGGCCGGTATGTATTTCGATGATTTCTATCTGGTGGACATCGAAACCAAGCAAATTGAAAAACTGGCCGAGTACGACCACAGCATTGGCGGCGGCAGTGTGGGCAGCGATGCCCGTTTGGGCGGCGGCCGTGGCAAGAAACGTCTGGGCGACAAATGGTACTTTGTGACCACCGTAAACGACGGTTCCTATCTGCGCAGCATCACTATGGATGGCCAGATTTCTGAAAACCTGACACCCGATGGCTCCCTGGACAGCTTCGATATTAACGATGATCATCTGATCACCTGCGGTCTGTACGGCAACAAGCTGGCAGAGCTGTATCTGGATGGCGAACAGGTTACCCATTTCAATGACTGGTTTGAAGAAGAATATAATGTAATCACTCCTGAGTACCATAGCTACGTTGGTTCCGACGGCGTGGAGATCCACGGCTGGGCCATGAAGCCCGCCGGCTACGAAGAGGCCAAAGCCGCAGATCCCGAGGCTAAGTTCCCCTGTATCCTGCATGTGCATGGCGGTCCTAAAACTGTATTTGGCAGCGTTTTCCATCATGAGATGCAGATGTGGGCTAACGCCGGTTTTTATGTAATCTTCTGTAATCCCCGCGGCTCCGATGGCCGTGGCGGCGAGTTCGCCGACATCTGCGGCAAGTACGGCACCGTGGACTATGTGAATATCATGGAATTCACCGATGAAATGCTGAAGAAGTACCCCGACATCGATCCGGCTCGTCTGGGCGAGACCGGCGGTTCCTACGGCGGCTTCATGACCAACTGGATCATCGGCCACACCAACCGCTTCGCTGCCGCCTGCTCCCAGCGTTCCATCTCCAACTGGACCGTATTTGAGCACACCAGCGACATCGGTTACAGTTTCACCAAGAATCATCAGGGCACTCGTACTCGCGACGACGTGGATACCCTGTGGGAGCACTCTCCTCTGAAATACGCCGACAAGTGCGTCACCCCCACCCTGTTCATCCACTCCGACCGCGACTACCGCTGCTGGATGGCCGAAGGCATTTCCATGTTCACCGCCCTCAAGATGCACGGCTGCGAAGCCCGCATGGTGCTCTTCCACGACGAGACCCACGAACTGTCCCG
>JAZQUJ010000039.1:0-4401 GCA_045631245.1 Bianqueaceae bacterium | reverse complement strand
CAGTCCCTGCTGATCGGTAGCATTATGCTGGCCCTGTTTGTGCTCACCTTCATCGTGCGCATCAAACAAACCAAGCAGAAAGCCCCCTTCTCAGCAAAATTCAGCCGCATCCGTTCCTCTTACTACGCAACCCTGATCGACTTTATCCAGAATATCTTCTCTGTGATCAAGTTGGGTGCGAAACAGTTCAGCAATCAGGTGATCGCCGCTAAGCGCAAACTCTTCTTCAAGGACCTGCAGGAACTGGAAAACCAGAGCGCCAAGGTGTATGTGACCTTTGACTTCTTTATTGATCTGATCTATGTATTCATCGTGGTGGCTTCCATCATTACCATGAAAAATGGTGGCGATCCGCTTCCTTATTTAGTATTCTACCTGAGCATCATCGGCAAGATCAGCACCCAGCTGACCACCTGCTCCAAAGAAGTGGAACACGTGGTAAAATTCTGGGTCATGAAGAAACAGCTGGATGAGATCATGGAAAATGACAACGAAATGACCGACGTGGAAAAATGGTCAAATCTGTCCATTCAGAATGGCGAGTTCTCCTACCAGGATCGCAGTGAGCTGATCCGCCTGCCCCGCTTCGATTTCCATAAGGGCGATAAGATCAGCCTGATGGGTGAATCCGGTCAGGGTAAGACCACCATTTTGAATGTACTTTCCGGTATCTATCCTTTGAACTCCGGTTCGATCACCATCGATGGCAAGCTGATTTCCAATCCCAAGCTGGATGTGGCCTACATATCTCAAGATGTGGAACTCTTCGACCTTTCCATCCGTGACAACCTGACCCTGGGCCAGGATATCAGCGAAGAGCGTCTGCTGGCCATGCTGGATGACGCCGGTTTGACCGAATGGTACAACAATTTGGAAAACGGCCTCGACGAGATGATCGGTGAAAAGGGTGCTAAGCTCTCCGCCGGCCAGCGTCAGCGCCTGAACATCATCCGCGGCATTCTGATCGACAAGGATGTATATTTCTTCGATGAGCCCACCTCTAACCTGGACAGCGAGTCTGAAGAAAAAATCGTCAGTATGATCGATAAGTACCTTCATAACAAGACCTACATCGTTGTAACTCACCGCGAAAGCATTAAGCGTCTGTGCAACAAACACTATGTATTCGAAGATCACACCCTGTGTGAAGCTTAAAAGTTCACCGAAGGTGAACTTTAGGAAGAACCTTCGGTTCTTCGAATTGAAATTGCACTTCGTGCAATTTTGCAAACTTATGAAACAAGGAGCGACCTTATCGTAAAGGCCGCTCCTTTTACATTATAAAAGTGTAAACCGATTCTTTTCAAATTCGATCAGTCCATCGTCCCGCATCTTACCCAGCTCATTGGACATGGCGCTGCGGTCCACCGACAAAAAGTCCGCCAACTGCTGCCGGTTAAAGGGGATCGTTACCACACTGCTTCCCTGCCTCTTGGCTTCTTCGGACAAGTAGGACATCAGCTTTTCTCTGGTGGAACGCTTTGCCATATGCCCCAACTTTTGAACCAGCTGTCGATTTTTCTCCGCAACAGCAAACACCAGATTCTGCACCACCATAGAATGGAAGCGACAAGCCGCTGAACACACCGTCAGGACCCGAAACACATCAAACAAGAGCACCGTGGAATCCGCCACTGCCACCACATCACTAAGAAGTGGCCCACTCTCCGGAGCCGCATAGGCTTCACCAAACATTTCTCCAGCCTCCACCGATTGAATAATGCTTCGGTTTCCCCAGTAATCTTCCTTTTGTACCATCAAACTGCCCTCCACCAAAAGGGCGATCTGCTGCAGATTCTGTCCCTGGCGAAACATGTACTCTCCTTTTTTATAGCTGCGGGCTACCACCTGCAAGCAGCCTAACATGGCCCCTATCTCATCTTCTCCCACACCTGCAAATAGCTTGCTTCTCTTTAGAATCGGCATGAATTTTTCCACAAAAACCTCTTTTCCGTTGTAAAAACAACAGACTTATTTTCTAAATCGTACTATAATCAACCCATAAAGTCAAACAATATTTCGCCTCTCGGCGTAAAAATAGGAGAAACAAGTATGCTTAGAAAAATTATCAAAATCGATACAGAAAAATGTAACGGCTGTGGTGCCTGTGCGGCTGCCTGTCACGAGGGTGCCATTGAAATGATCAATGGCAAAGCCGTACTCACCCGTGAAGACTACTGCGACGGTTTGGGCGACTGCCTGCCCGCCTGCCCCGCCGATGCCATCCACTTCGAAATGCGTGAAGCCCCCGCCTACGATGAAGCTGCTGTGCTGGCTGCTAAGGAAGCTAAAGAAAAAATGGCAGCGAACGCTGCCAACGGGACGACCTCTCCCGCCCAGACCAAGCCCCTGCCTTGCGGCTGCCCCGGTTCCGCTGTGCGAACTATGAACCGTGAGCCCGCCGCCTGCAGCGTCGGTGCTTCTACACCGTCCTCTTCCGGCTCTGCCGGTTATTCACCGTTCCCCAGTCAGCTCACCAACTTCCCCATCCAGATCAAGCTGGCACCCATCAACGCACCGTTCTTTGATGATGCCAATCTGCTGATCGCCGCTGATTGTACCGCTTATGCCTATGGTAACTTCCATCAGGAATTTATTCGCAATCATGTGACCCTGATCGGCTGCCCTAAGCTGGATGAGGTGGACTATGCAGAAAAACTGACCCAGATCATTGCCAAGAATAATATTAAGAGTGTGACCGTGACCCGTATGCAGGTTCCCTGCTGCGGTGGCTTAGAGAACGCAGTAAAGCGTGCTCTCATGTCCAGCGGCAAGTTCATCCCTTGGCGCATCGTGACCATCAGCCATGATGGACGGATTTTGGATTGAGGTGTCCGATGATGACTTGTCCACAAATGTCTCCCTTTACTCCCCAGCACGCTGAACTTTTTGGTGCCCTCATTGGACTGTCTCGTGCTACCTTTGGCAATGAAGATCTGATGACATCGTCCACCTTTGCTGTAGTGTTGGAAGGACTGTCGGCCGCTTCCGCAGATGCGGATGCAAGCCCGGATTATTTGTCCGATCTGATCCGCCGAGTGAACGAGGAAAAATATAAGCTGGTTCCCAGCTGTTATTACTGCTCATCGCCCTGCGGACGCACCAGCACTTACGATATGAAACTTCTTGATACAGCTGCAGAGGATATCCGAACTTTGAAGCTTGCGATTCTTTCTGGGCTGTGCCAATTGGCTGCCGGTACTCCCTCTACTCCTTCTTATGCGGCCTTCGTTTATCGAGCTTTGGCTTGTATTGGCGAAGATTGGACTGTCGATGAACTCTCCGCACTTTTAGAGGAAATGGATTCGCTTTGCGCTACCCCTTAACCTTTATACGAAAAACATTAAAATTAGAGGCTCCGGCTAAAAATTCCACGTACAAATTCAGTACATCGATTTTAGCCGGAGCTTTTCATTTCGCATGTCATTCAATATTTTTACTGTACGCCGAATTCAGAGCCTCAACTATTTCCTCATAGCAGGCCTTATAGTCCGTAATCTCTGCAGAGTGATAGTTATTCACAATTTCATCTGCCAATCCAATCTTTTCATCCCAGTAGTACAAGCCATCTATTCCATTCAGCATATTCTCATGTTTTTCTTTCTCTGCATCGCTCACATCTACTCGATCCAGCTTTTGCAGAAATCCTCCCGACACATCCGGCTGGCCATAAAACAGTAATTGATTTCTATTTTCAAATTCCTCCAGAAGTCCCAGAGCATTTTCTCGATTGATCGGATACAAATTATATGAATTTCCCAAATCAAACCACCCCAAATTCGAATCCTTGATAATACCGAAATAAGTGATTTGTTCATCCATGATCAACCGTAGCAGTTCATAAGCCAGTTCTTTACGAGTTGATTCTGCACCGATCGCCCCGTATATCTTTACATTCGCTTTAAAGGAATTTCCGTCATCTTTATTTGGAATATAAATTGCCTTCGTCCCCTCTTCAATATGGTATAGATTCGCAGTTGTGGCATATGAAAGCGCTAGCGCCGCCGCATCCATGTCATACCAAAAATTCAAAACAAACTGATTCTCATACATTCTTGGCTCAAAAGCCGGCTGCTGTACAAAGCCCTCCGAATTCGTATATTGCACACCTTTTTCTTCCCAAGCATCTCGAGCGTTAGACCATTGCTCATCATTCAAATAACCAAATTCATATACTTTTTTAAACAGCTCTTCGTCCACCTGAATTCCTTCTTCGGTCTGCGTGATTCCTCCCAATTGATTCAATAATTTCATTCCATATACAAATTCAGTACAGAAAAGCTTGCCGCTTCCTTCATTTTTCTCTACCTCAGTATGTAAAACTTCCACTAATTCCGATCCTGTATAACCAACTTCCAGAGTCGAAAAAGATGAATTATCATACTTTGAATCGGTCGTCAG
>JAZQUJ010000038.1:0-27568 GCA_045631245.1 Bianqueaceae bacterium | reverse complement strand
ACTGAAGTAGCCGCCCAAACGACGGGTCAGTACGGCCATTTCTTCCTTAATATCGATTACCTTGCGCAGGGCAGCGGCGGGTTCTTCGGTACCCAGTGCGGCGATCAGCTGCTTGTAAGCAGCGGTTTTCTCTTCCAGCTTAGCCATGTCAGCAGCCAGAGCCGGATCATTGATACCCTTATAGAATACGTCTAAAGACCATTCGTAACTCATAGTCGGTAAGTCTCCTTTTTTAAAGTTGTTTAAGTAAGCCTAATCATAGCACGAATGCGGGCACTTGTCCAGAAAAATAAAAACACAATTGCATCTTGCAGGCGAACGCTTCGCCGTAGTATAATAAAACAAATTTAAAAACACGAAATAAAATCCATAGAAGCGTATTGGCCGATGGCAGTACGATTCAGAAAGGAAAATTATTATGCGACAAATCACATCTCCTGAGCAATTTTTCGGATATCCCTTGGGCACCGATCGTACCATGGCCCGTTGGGATGAAATTGTAAAATATTTTGACCTGCTGGATCAGGAGTCTGACCGTGTTCGTACCATTAACATGGGCCCCTCCACCGAGGGTAACCCCTTCCTTGAGGTCATTATCACCTCGCCGGAAAACTTTGAGAACCTGGAAGAGATCCGCAAAACCAGTATGGCACTGGCAGATCCACGAGGCCTGAGTCAAGAAGATATTGACGCACTGGTACAGAAGGGCAAAGCTGTATGCGTACAAAGCATGAGCCTGCACGCCACCGAGATCGGCGGCACTCAGATGGCCCCCATCCTGGCCTATGACATGGCCACCAAGAATGACCCCGACACTCTGCGCATTCTAAACGAAGTAGTGTTCATTATGGTACCCTGTTTCAATCCCGACGGTCAGATCATGGTTACCGATTTCTACAAATCCACCCTGGACACTCCCTACGAGGGCTGTCATTATCCGATTTTGTATCATAAATACACCGGTCATGATAATAACCGCGATGCCTTCGCACAAAACATCGTGGAATCTCGCTACATGGGTAAGATCATTTTCCACGAGTGGATGCCTCAGGCCTATCAAGACCATCATCATATGGGCAGCAATGGCGCCCGTATCTTTATCGTTCCTTATAAAAATCCCATTCGTCCCGACACCGATCCGTTGGTTTGGCGTGAGCTAAACTGGTATGGTGCTAACATGGCCTATCATATGGAGGCCGAAGGCCTGGACGGCGTGGGCAGCGATATGTCCTTCCCCTCCTGGGGTCACTACGGCTATCACTGGATCACCAATAGCCATAACATTCCTGGTATGCTGACTGAATCTGCTAGCGCCCGTTTGGCAACTCCTCTTTATATTGATCCTGCCACCTTGGAAAGTGCTAATGGCAACATCGAACTGCAGCCTCAGACCAAGTTCCCCAATCCCTGGAAGGGTGGTTGGTGGCGTCTGTCCGACATTATGGACCGCCAGTATGCTGCTGCCTGGAGCCTGCTGGGTACCATGGCCAAAAACCGTGAAGCTGTACTGAGCAACATGGCCAAGAAGGCACTGAATCAGACTGTACGTGGCGGAGAGAGTGCCGAAGTAGCCTATATTTTGCCCGCTAAACAGTACGATGCAGGCACCTATCGAAAACTGATCGCCATCTTGCTGGGTCAGGGCATCGAGCTGCAGCAGGCCAAAGCCGACTTCGTAGTGGGCAACCGCCTGTACAAGGCTGGCGACATCATCGTATCCCTGGCACAGCCCAAGTTTGGTCTCATCAAGAACTTGCTGGGCGAAACTCGCTTCCCCGACAATAAATGGACTCGCGGCGGCCGCATGGGCGGTGTAGAAGCTCTGGACTCTGCTACTGATACCGTAGCTGAATTCATGGGCGTACAGGTGGATGTAGCCGGTCAGGCATTTGAAGGTGAATTTGAAGTGATCCGCGCCATAGACGCAAACACCGACTGGGCAGCAGCCCTGGCGGCAGGTGCAGCAAGCCCCGGTGCCCGTTTCGATACGCCCATTGTAGACGGAGAGCCCAGCGGCTTTGTACTCAGTGCCAAGGAAAACGATGCCTATGCACTGGCCAACCGACTTTTGAAAGCGGGCTTTGCTGCTTGGCGCATTGATGCCTGTCCTTACCGTGACTTCTATGTGGAAGGCGATGAGGATGCTCTGCGCAGTCTGTGGCAGAAGACACCGGTGGCAATTCGTAAGGCCGGTCGTCCGGAGGGTATTACCGAGCTGAAAGCGGCCCGCGTGGCTATGTATCAGCGTTACTACGGTGGTAATGCGGAAGAGGGCTGGATGCGTCTGGTTCTGGAAAACTTTGGTTTTGATTATACCACCGTGATGGATCAGGATATCTGGGACGGCAAGCTGGCTGATTTTGATGTGCTGGTGCTGCCCAGTGATCGTCTGCCCATGCTGGAAGGCCCGGCTAAGATGAAGGAAGGTTACATGGCAGCCATGAGTAAGAATATGCCGCCGGAGTATCGCAGTGGTTTGGGCGATAAGGGCGCTGCAGCCATTCGTGAGTTTGTGGAGCAGGGCGGCCGTTTGCTGGCCATGGAAGGTTCTTCTGACTATGCCATTAAGGTGCTGGGCTTGCCGGTTCGCAATATTTTGGATAAAGTTTCCCGCGATGAGTTCAACGATCTGGGATCTACTTTGCGCGTAACCGTGGATCCGAAGCATCCCATGGGTTATGGTATGCCGGCTGAGGCATTGATCCTGCATTGGAATGGCCCGGTATTTGAAGTGACCGATCGCTTCCATGCCAATGAATATCCGATCATTGTTCGCTTCCAACAGGATAACCTGCTGAAGAGCGGTTACTTGTGCGGCGAAGAGAAGATCGTGGGCCGTGCGGCTTGTCTGCAGGCACCATGCGGAAAGGGTGAAGCCATCCTGTATGGTTTTGCTCCCAGTAAACGTGCCCAGACTCATGGTACTTTCAAGTTGCTGTTCAATGGATTATATTTATAAAGGAAGGAACTCGTTATGATTCAACTAATGAAAAAACGTATCTTTCCGGAAGAAATGGAAATTTTATATGATCGCCCCTTTAGTCCTGAAAGTCTGGAAGAGGATTTTGAAATCAAGGGCGGTGAATGGTATGTGGATGAAGAGGGCTGGTTGGTGGGTGCCAATCGCGAAAACTCCGCAGCCATGGTGATGTCCAAAGGCGAGTATTTTGGTGATGTGTTGGTGGAATTTGATGCAGCCACTATTTTGCCGGCTACCCGTGATATCAACGTGACCTGGCACGGCAGCTGGGATGAAGAAAAGAATCAGCGTGACATCGCCTATGTGGCTGGTATTGAAGGTTGGTGGCAGGGCATGGTGGGTTTTGAAAAATCACCTAAGTACGATCTGCTGGTGCAGACCAAGCTGTTTCCCTTTGAGCCGGGACGAGTATATCACATGACGGTAGGCAATATTGGGAACGATCTGTTTATTGCCATCGATGGAGTGGTGGCGTTGGAAATTCATGATCCCGATCCCATCGATATAATGAAATATGGTCGCATTGGTTTCGAAGCCTACTGCACTAAGGTGAAATATCGCGATGTGAAGGTACGCAAGGTAACCTACATTGACACGGCTAAACCCTATGATCCGGAGTTTTAATAAATGAAGATTTTATCATCGGATCTGCGGGGAGTTAAAATCGCACCGGTGCAAACAGCAGAACTTGCCGGTTTGCTGGGTGTGGAAATCGTAGAATAATTAAAAATAGCGACATCGGCTATAGACTAGTTTATGTCGCTATTTTTTATTAGAAGACTTTGGGTACGATACGAATAAAAAAGAACGCTAAATTTGAAATCACGAGGACGGAAGTAACAGCAGCGATGATGAAGGCAGGCTTACATGGTATCATGGAAATCACTTTGCGGATGAACGGATATCCGAAGAGCATGAAAGTCGTTAACAGTATGCCCCAGAGCAACGATACCTGCAGGCACACGTATCCCATTAAGGTGAAGGGCTGTTCAGCATAATACCAAAGACGCACCCCGAGCAGACCATCAAAGAATAGGCCGGTCAAAAACTCTGCTACAGTGGGAATCAATGTAGCAAGTAAAAAATACAGGACAAAACGCTTAGCACCTGATTGGATTTTGTTGAGCATCATACCACCCTCCAAGGGGGTGCCGATCAGCCAATCGATCACTCCGATGGTGAGACCATAGAGGGGACAAAAGGGTAGAATCAAAAGCCCCCGATCCACCAGCTGCCCGGCCAGCAGGGAGCAGTAGATGGTTTCCATGACCCAGGCTAAAAAGGAGATCAGCCAAATAGCCAGCCACTGATGACCGAGGCAAAGCGGTTCGTGATGGTTGGCCCAACGCCAAAGTGGGCCGAATATTTCGATCAATTGACGTTTGGCTTCCGATAAAAAGGTTTTCATGGGATCGATACCTCACTTTACATGAGTTTCTTCCTTATATAATAGCTCGAAATTAAATGCAAATCAACAAAGAAATAAGTTCGAATGAAAAATGATGGTTTATTGGAATAAACTCCTATGAATATTCCAACAAATCACGGTTTTTCATTCCAACATACAGAATCGAGTCATTTTTCGAATAATACCTTGTCACATTGCTGCAAAAGATGATATAATAGATGCAGCAATTTGCATATACAGGAGGCACTATGCCGCCCATTAATCTACTAATCAAACCCGCATCCGGCAGCTGCAACATGCGGTGCCGGTATTGCTTCTATATGGACGAAACCAGCAAGCGTGAAGAAGAAAACTACGGAATGATGAGTCTGGAAACACTGGAGACTGTCATTCGAAAGGCGCTGGCCGAGACCGAAGGTGCTTTGGATATCGGTTTTCAGGGAGGGGAACCCACTCTGCGGGGACTGGATTTCTATCGTAAGCTCATTGAAATCGAAAAAAAGCATAACACCCGTGGTATTCGTATCAGCCATGCGATTCAAACTAACGGCTATCTCATCGACGATGAGTGGGCTGAATTCTTTGCGGAAAACAGTTTTCTGGTGGGTCTTTCCATGGACGGACACAAAGACATCCACGATACCAACCGTCTCGATGCCGCTGGAAAGGGAACCCACAGCCGCGTGCTTCGCGCAGCCCAGATCCTCAAGCGCCACAAAGCAGAATTCAATATTCTGGTGGTGGTTACCCGTGAACTGGCCCGCAGCATTGGAAAAGCCTACGGCTATTTTGGCAAACAAGGTTTTAATTACCAGCAATATATCGCCTGCCTGGATCCTCTCTATGAACAGGAAGGACAGCAAACCTACTCCCTTACCCCTGCGATGTACGGACAATTCCTCTGCGATCTTTTTGATCTGTGGTATCAGGACTTGGAAAAAGGCAAATTCGTATACATTGGCTACTTCATTAACCTCATTAACATGCTCCGTGGCGGGCAGCCGCAAACTTGTGGCATGAGCGGAAGCTGTAGCCGACAACATATCATCGAAGCTGACGGCAGCGTGTATCCCTGCGACTTCTATGTGCTGGACGAATACCGTATCGGCAATTTAATTACCGATAGTTTTGAGGACATCAACCGCAATCGAGACGCCCTAGGATTTATCCCGCTGTCGCGGCAAATTGACGAAGCCTGTCGGAATTGTCAATGGGGCCCTATCTGCCGAGGAGGATGCCGACGCAATCGCGAGCCTGTGCTGGAAGGACGACTGTCCCATAATTATTATTGTGAATCCTTTAAAATATTTTTTAAATATGCTATGCCGCGTTTAACAGCGTTGGCAAGAAAGAGGTAAATCATGAATATCATCAAGTATTACGAAGATCCCAACACCCTTCATGTGGGTAATGTGGATAACCGCTCCTACTACGTACCTTTTAGTACTGTAGATGAAGCGCTCATTGGCGATCGTGAAATGTCTGATCGGTTCCTGCTGCTGAACGGTATGTGGGGTTTCCGCTACTTCGATAGCGTATATGACCTGCCCGACGATTTTTGGACCGAGTACATTGCTAATGATCAGATTCCCGTACCCTCTGTATGGCAGAATCACGGTTACGATCGTCATCAGTACACGAACGTAAACTATCCCTTCCCCTACGATCCGCCTTATGTACCCGCCCAGAACCCCTGTGGTGTGTACCAGCGTGATTTCGAAATCGAAAGCAAAGGCACCGACCGTTACTATCTAGGCTTTGAGGGTGTAGATTCCTGTTTCTATGTGTGGGTTAACGGCCAGTTTGCCGGCTACAGCCAGGTAAGCCATTCCACCAGCGAATTCGATATTACTGATCTGTTGGTTGAAGGTGACAATGACCTGACCGTACTGGTACTGAAGTGGTGCGACGGCAGTTATCTGGAAGACCAGGATAAGCTGCGTATGAGCGGTATTTTCCGTGATGTATATTTGATGCTGCGCCCCCAGAACCACATTCGTGATTTCTTTGCCCATGTAGATCTGGTAAACGATTATCAAGATGGTACCCTGAGCGTCGATGTTGACTATGTAGGCGGCAGCGTTCCTGTAAAAGCTACTCTGATGGATCCCGAAGGTGAGATCGTTGGTGAAAAGAATGTCGAAGGCGGCAACGTTGCTTTCGAAGTGGAAGATGTTATTAAGTGGAATGCAGAAGATCCGCAGCAGTACACTTTGATTTTGGAATGTGAAGAAGAAGCAATCGCCCAGAAAATCGGTTTCCGTACTATCGAAGTGAAGAAGGGCGTGATCCTAATCAATGGTCAGAAGGTTAAATTCCGCGGTGTAAACCGTCACGACAGCGATCCCTTCACCGGTTATACCATCAGCATGGAACAGGCTATGGTGGATCTGATTCTGATGAAAGAACACAATATCAATGCGATCCGTACCAGCCACTATCCCAATGCACCCTGGTTCCCGCAGCTGTGCAGCGAATATGGTTTCTATGTAATCTCTGAGTCTGATCTGGAGTCTCACGGTACCGTTCCGCTGATTGGCGGCAACTGGGTGGACAACTATTGTAAACTGGCCTGCGATCCCATGTTTGAAGAGGCCAATCTGGATCGTCAGAAACGTAATGTCATCCGTGACAAGAACTGTGCTGCTGTAGTGATCTGGTCCATGGGTAACGAAGCTGGTTATGGCCCCAACTTTGAGAAATCCGGTCGTTGGATCAAAGAATATGATCCGTCCCGTCTGCTGCACTATGAGCGAGCAGCCGACAGTCCCAGCTATCACAAGAATGACGTTAGCATGCTGGATATGTTCAGCCGTATGTACGACCCCACCGATAAAATTGAGCGTTATTTCGCCGGTGAAGATCAGGGCGCAGGCTCCGGTTTCGACGAGAATGGTGTTGTAAGACCTTATATTTTATGTGAATATATCCATGCCATGGGTAACGGCCCCGGAGAGACCGAGGACTATTGGCAGCTGGTTATGAAATATGACGGCTTTGTAGGCGGCTTTGTTTGGGAGTGGTGTGACCACGGTGTATATGCCGGTACCACCCAGACCGGTCAGCCCAAGTTCCTCTACGGCGGTGATTTTGGCGAATTCCCCCATGACGGCAACTTCTGTATGGATGGTTTGGTATATCCTGACCGCACTCCCAGTCTGAGTCTTCTGGAAGTGAAGAACACCTATCGCCCGGTTCGTGCTGAACTGGTGGATGCTGCTAAAGGCCGTGTGCGCTTTACCAACCATTTCGACTTTACCAACATGCAGGACGGCGTTGCCGGTTACTACGAAGTGGAACGTGACGGCGAAGTGCTGCAGAGTGGTCTGCTGCCCGAGATCGTGGCTGCTCCCCATGAGACCGTAGAAGTAACCTTGGATTACAAGATGCCTCGCAAAGGCAATTGCTTCCTTAATATTATCTATGTACAGCGCGATGAAAAACTACTCACCGAAACCGGCCACGAGTTGGGCCGCGATCAGCTGACCCTGCGCACCGAGGAGATTGAACTGCCCGAGCAGGAGCCCGGCAGCTTCAAATTCCAGGAGAGTGAGAAGGAGCTGACCATCGTAGGCGAGAACCTGCGCTATACCTTCAATAAGATCACCGGTGAATGGACTCACCTGGTATATGAAAATCAAGATCGCATTGTGAAACCCATGGGCTTTAACATTTGGCGCGCACCCACCGACAACGATCGTTACATCGCTCTTAAATGGAAGCAGGCAGGCTTCGATCGTGTTCTGCCTCGCGTGTATAGCGTCAAGGCTAAGGTAAAAGATGGCCTTTGCAGCGTACGCTGCAAGATGTCGTTGGCTCCCATTTATCTGCAGAAGGTATTGGAGCTCGATGTAACCTACATCATCGGCGGTGATGGTAGTATTGATGTGACTGTAAAGGGTAAGAAGGAAATGCTGATGCCCGATCTGCCTCGTTTTGGTCTGAGATTGTTCATGCCGAAGGAAATGGATCAGGCTGAGTATTATGGTTATGGTCCTTATGAGAGCTACAGCGATAAGAAACAGGCCTCCTATATGAGCCGCTTTGCTACCACTGCAAAAGAGAATCATGAGGATTATATCAAGCCTCAGGAGAACGGAAGCCATTATGGTTGTCTGGAAGCTCTGGTGGCTGATGAGTGGGGCAATGGTATTGAGGCTGTTTCCGAGAAGGGCTTTAGCTTCAACATTTCCTGCTATACTCAGGAGGAATTGGGCAGCAAGATGCATAACTTTGAACTGGAAGAGGCTGATTGCACCGTGGTTTGCTTGGACTATGCCATGAGCGGTATTGGTTCCAATAGCTGTGGCCCTCGTCAGAAGGAACAGCATCAGATCAACGAGCCCAAGTTTAAATATCATATTCGCATTAACATGATTTAAGTACAACGATAGGTTGTTGAAAAAAAGCAGCAGGAAGCCCGAGGGGGCTTCCTGTTGTATTAAAAGATTACGGAGGATGAAACATGGATTTATGGCAACCGGGAAAACGGTGGTTGAAGGGCAATTTACATGCTCATACCACTGCATCTGATGGACGGATCAGCATTGAAGAATGTATTAAACGATATAAGGAACATGGCTATGACTTTTTGGCGATCACCGATCATAGAAAGCGTTTTGATGGATACCAAGATGACGAGATCTTGGTAATTCCTGCCGGAGAATATCATCGCAACTTTGTGGGCGAAGCACCGGAGCATGCTTTTCATATTACCGCGGTGGGCATTGAGCATGAGTTGAAATTGGATGACAGTAATTCTCCTCAGGAGATTGTGGATGCCATCAAGGATGCGGGCGGTTTTTGTACATTAGCTCATCCGATCTGGTCGATGATGACTTTTCAGCAATGCATTGACCTGAAAGGGTATGACGCGATTGAGATCTACAATACGATTTCTGATGTGTATAGTGGACGCGGATATTCGGATCTGTACATTGATATGCTGGCCAGCCGGGGAATTTATAAAAAAATCACGGCGGTGGATGATGCTCATTATTATGACAGAGATGCCTTTGTGGGATATATCATGGTGCAGGCGGAAAACAATACCTGGGAAGAGATCCACGCAGCGTTGAAGGAAAATCGCTTCTATGCCAGTCAGGGACCGGAGATCCAGCGCATTCAGGTGGAGGGAGCGAAGATCACTGTGGATACATCGGCTGCGAAGTGCATTCGATTAATGAGCAATACATTGAGTGGCGGCCGTCGTACCTTTTATGGTGATGGTATTACACATGCGGAATATACGCTGCCGGATAGTGAACGTTATGCCCGTGTGGAAGTGATTGACGAGCAGGGGAGAATGGCCTGGTCGAATATTATTGTAAAAGAATAAAGAATCGAGCGTTTTGTAAAGACGGAAAGCATGTATTGCGAATTTTAATGTTAACGTAATCAATATTTGAAAGAGGTGTTGGGCAATTTGCCTAATACCTCTTTTTTGGTCAAAATGACGAAAGAGAAATTTACAATATGTCAAAATTAACAAAAAGTATTCGAAGTAAAAATGTGAAGGAAAGAAGGGATAAAAGCTGAAAAAGCCTTATTTTATGCGGGTTTAAGCGATGGTAGGGAACAGATGAACGGAGAAAATTCAAAAAGGGGGGATTTACATTTCGTTCATAAATTGGTTACACTAAGGAAAAAAATATACAATCTATATTGACAAGTTGAGCAGGTTGCATTATAATATGACTACATTCGTTGTGGAAAATACACCAGAAAAGTTGCGCAAATGGTAAATTTGCATAGACTATATGACTTTCCGGGGTCTTGCATTCAGCTTGGAAAGTTTGTTTGGTCTCGGCTTTTATTGGTGTAATTCTAATCTGGAAGGAGAGGATGAATCAAATGAGTAGTGATTTAAGAACTGCTGCTAAAGGCAAAAAGTTGTCTAAGCAGAAGAAAATGATGCTCTTGAAGGATAACCTCGAGCTGTACAGCTTGATGATTCCTGCAATCTTCATCATTGTCATGTATTGCTACATTCCTATGTACGGTGTAATTATTGCATTCCAGGACTACGCTCCCGGCGCAGACTTCTGGGGTGAAAACACCAAATGGGTAGGTTTAAAACACTTTATTCGTTTCTACGAAAGCCCGTTCTTCGGTCGACTGATGGGTAACACCCTGTGGCTGAGTTTCTTGAACTTGGCATGGGGCTTCTGGGTGCCGATCGTATTCGCGCTTTTGCTGAACGAAGTTCAGATGATGGGCTTCAAGAAGTTTGTACAGACTGCTTCTTACCTGCCCTACTTCGTATCGACCGTAGTTATGGCCGGTATGTTGATTTCCTTTATTAACACCAATGGTATTATCAACAAGCTGATCGTTGCTTTCGGTGGTACCGCTCAGAACTGGAGACAGATGCCCGACGCATTCCCGACCATCTATACTTTGGCTAACATCTGGAAGGGCTTCGGTTACAACTCTATTCTGTACATGTCTGTTATTACCTCTATTGATACTTCGATGTATGAGTCCGCTCGTCTGGATGGTGCAAACCGTCTGCAGCAGGCAATCAAGATTACACTTCCCAGTATCATTCCTACCATCGCAATCATGCTGATCATGGCAGTTGGTGGCCTTCTGAATGCAAACACCGACTTGATCCTGTTGCTGTATGTTCCTTCTACTTATCCGGTAGCTGACGTACTTGGTACTTACATTTACCGTGAAGGTTTGCAGGGTGGTAAGACCAGTTTCACTACCGCAATCGGTTTGTTGCAGACTATTATCAACTTCGCGTTGGTATGGATCTCCAATAAGATCTCTGATAAACTGACCGGTGCAGGTCTATTCTAAGAAAGGGGGAGAACATAAATGTCTAAACGTAATCCGAATAAAATTAAAGAAGGTTCTTCCATCGCAACCTTTCTTGTACATGTTCTGTTGATTGTACTGGCTCTGATTTGTATTTATCCGATCTGGTATACTTTCATTATTTCTTTGAGCTCTCCCATCGTTGCTCGTACTCTGGATGTATTCTTGCTTCCTGATACCATTTACCTTGGTTCTTACGAGCAGACTTTGGCAGATCCTTTGGTATGGTCTGGTTATGCTAACACCATCCTGTACGCTGCTAGCTGCTGCGTAGGTATGCTGGTGACCTGTGCTATGACCGCATATCCTCTGACCTCTCCCTTGTTGGTTGGTAAGAAGATTATGGTATGGTTCATTCTGATCCCCATGTACTTCGGCGGCGGTTTGATCCCCACCTTCTTGTGGATGAACAAGTTGGGTCTGTATGATACCCGTTGGTCTATTATTCTGCCCGGTATCGTATCCATGTGGTACATCATTCTGGTTCGTACCTTCTTTGCAAGCATTCCCGAAGAACTTCGTGAGTCTGCTCGTATCGACGGTGCAAACAACTACCAGATTCTGTTCAATGTATACGTTCCCACTTCTAAGCCCATTATGGCGGTTATCGCTATCTATACCATCGTTGCTCAGTGGAACTCCTACTTTGCAGCTATGATTTACCTGCCTACTGAAAGCAAACAGCCCCTGCAGTTGTACCTGCGTCGTCTGTTGATCCTGATGCAGAATGCTGCTGAAGCTGCTAACAGCGAAGGTGGCGGCGGTACTACCGCATCTGATGCTGAAGCTGCAATGCAGATGGCTCTGTCTGCTGACCAGCTGAAATACACCATCATCGTAGTATCTACTCTGCCTATGTTGATCATCTACCCCTTCTTGCAGAAGTACTTCGTAAAGGGTGTTATGGTAGGTTCTTTGAAAGGCTAATAAAAAGTCTTTACAAATTCAGGAATATGCCTTATAATTACCTTTGGCGCATATCATTCTACCCATGATATGCGCCAGAGGTAGGTTAATTTCCTACTTCAATTTTGTGATATACGGCTTTTGCCGTTTATCAAATACACTATCCAAATCTTATAAGGAGGATTTGACATGAAAAAGCTATTAGTAACCCTTTTAGCTGCTTCTATGTGCCTGTCTATGCTGGCTGGCTGTGGCTCTAAAGATGAAGAGACCGCTACCACCGACAAAGAGACCACCACATCTGAAGCTACCACCGAGACCGAAACTGAAGAAGATTCTGAAGTTGCTGGCGACGTGGAAATGCAGGAATTCACCATTCTGGGTGACTACACTGTAAATGCATCTTATTATCAGATGGATCAGTTTGAAGACTTCTACAGCGTTATCGCTTTCCGCGAGCTGATGGAAGCAAACGGTCTGGACATCAAGTTTGAGTTGATCAACGATGACCAGTACATCACCACTCTGCAGACTCGTTTTGCAGCAATGAACAACGTTCCTTACTTCGTAGCTATGTACGGCTTGTCCGAGGCTGAAGTTATGCAGCTGGCTGCTCAGGGCGTAGTTCTGGACATTAACCCCATGTTGGCTGAGTCTGAAGCAGCTTCCGGCTACTTCAAGAACGACGAATTCGGCGTTCAGGCTTACAACAAAGTATGCTTGCCCTCTGGCGAAATGTACTGGTTGCCCAACTTGTACATCACCAAGTGGTATGATCTGCCCATGGGTTCCGCTGGTACCAACTATGAAGTTGGTATTCGTCAGGACTGGTTGAACCAGTACGAGCTGGAAATGCCCGATACTCTGGATGAGTTCACCAACGCTCTGAAGACCTTCAATGAGCAGGATCCTTCCGGTACCGATGTAGCTGGCCAGCCTGGTTACAACGTTGCTTCCATCAACCCCTGTGATTGGGGCGACACCATCGCTCAGTGGTTCGGTCTGGTACGTGGTATCATCTCCAACAACTGGACTACTCAGGAAGCTATCTCTCCCTGGCATCAGCCCACCGCTAAAGATTATTTGACCTACGTAAACGGCCTGTACAACCAGGGTCTGTACGATGGTGAAATGATCGGTTCCACCTCTACTCTGACTCAGAAGTACTCCAACAACCAGGTAGCAGTTATGAACGTATACGCTTGTGGCGCATACGAGCAGAACGTATCTGTATTCGATGCTGACGCTGAGAACCCCGTATTGTTCATGCCCATGTACCCCATCCAGGCTGTAGAAGGCGTTGATCCTCTGCTGGCTATGGAAGACCCGGTTTACATTTGGGACGAATTCTGCTTCACCAACCAGTTGACCGATATGGCTCTGGGTGCTCGCTTCTTGGAAGCTTACTACAGCCCCGAGAACATTGACCTGATCAACTATGGTACCGAAGGTTACAACTACGATGTAGTTGATGGCGAGAAAGTATTCAAGAAATACACCGCTGAAGAAGACGGTAAAGAATTCCAGGCTGACCAGCTGAACCAGTACATCGCTGACAAGGCTAAACAGAACCTGCTGTTCGGTAAGCACCTGTACTCTCGTGCTATTACCCCCGACTTCACCTACTATCTGCTGGACATCGATGCTGAAGTTATGATCGACAAGGGCTACTGCGAAGCTAAATACTACTTCCAGAAAGACACCATCGAGAATTGGAAGAACTACACTTCCATCACCAACAATGGTCAGTGGGCTACCGCTTCTGCAGAGCAGGCTGAAGAAATCAACCTGATCTGGAACGACATCAACACCTCTTCTCAGGAAGCTATCTCTGCTCTGGTAATGGGCACTCGTTCTCTGGATGAGATCGACGCTATCGTTGCTGAGCTGGATGCTCTGGGTCTGTCTGATGTAGAAGTTATCCGTCAGGAGCAGTACGATCGTTTCTTGGGCAAATAATTTAATTATTTGTACTTGAAATCGTCGATTCACGATAATTAGAAAGTGGCACACTTCGGTGTGCCACTTTTTTATTGTTGACATAATGTTCAAAGTCATGTATAATAAAAATGCTCCGCGTGAGTAGTAACATTCGGTCCATACAATAGGAAACCTCGAACCGTGTCAGGTCCGGAAGGAAGCAGCACTAAGATGATCTTTCTATGTGATATGATCCGCCGGGTGGAGCTATTTGCGCGGAGTATTTGTATAGATTTTTTGAAACGGAGGCTCCTATGTCCTATTTGGCTTTATATCGAAAATATCGGCCATCTACTTTCAGTGAGATGGTAGGACAAAAAGCAGTGATTCAGGCACTGCAGAACCAAGTTAAATTCGGACAGCTAGGGCATGCCTATCTGTTCTGTGGTACCAGAGGAACGGGTAAAACATCGACTGCTAAGGTGTTTGCTCGAGCGGTGAACTGTTTACATCCGGTGGATGGTAATCCTTGTAATGAATGTGAACTTTGTCGTGAGGCAGAGAGTGGTTTCAATCTTGTGGAAATCGATGCTGCATCTAATAATGGTGTTGAAAATATTCGTGATCTGCGAGAGGAAGTTCAATATACGCCTTCTAAAGGAAAATACAAGGTTTATATTATTGACGAGGTCCATATGTTGACACAGTCAGCTTTTAATGCTCTTTTGAAAACATTGGAAGAGCCGCCGGAGCATGTTATTTTTGTTTTGGCGACTACTGAACCTCACAAGGTGCTTTCAACGATCTTATCTCGTTGTCAGCGTTATGATTTTAAGCGTATCACGACTGCTGAAATAGCAGATCATCTGGTGGATGTATGTGCGCAAGAAGGAATTCAGGCAGAAAAAGATGCCCTTCATTATATTGCGGCCATTGCAGATGGTGGAATGCGTGATGCGTTAAGTATTTTGGATCAGTGTCATGCGTATTATATGCATGATAGCATTACGCTTGAAAAAGTGAGAGATGTACTGGGAGCTGTTGATACCCGAATTTTCACTCAAATGACAGATGCATTGATCAAACAGGATGTAGGTGCATTGCTTCAAACGGTGGATCAGGTGTTTGCAGAAGGCAGAGATGCGTTGCAGTTTATTACTGCGTGGAATGGATATTTACGTAATGTACTGGTGAGTTGTGTGCTCAAGGACAATGGCTGTGATTTGATCGAAGCGGATCCGGAGCAGCTGGAGCGAATCATACATCAAGCAGCGGAGATCAATGCTGATCAGTTAACGCATTATATTGAGGAACTGGCTCGACTTGAAGCAAAACTCAAATCAGTTACACAAAAGAGAGTGATTTTGGAGGTTGGTTTGATTCGTCTTCTACGACAAGATGAAGCTCAAGTAGCGCCCAGCGGCCAAACTCCTGTACGTGAGATTGTAAGAGAAGTCATTCGAGAAGTACCTCAGCGTAAGGAAGTTTCGGATGGCTTGGAAAATAAACCGAAGAATGAGAGCCCCAAACCGGTTTCGGCTGCGCCGACTTCTGCGGTAGTTTCGGCACCCGGTGGTTCCCTTGCGAAGGTGATTGCTAAGTGGCCGGAGATTCGCAAGAAGATCTTGGTGCAGTGGCCGAGCTTTTATACTTTAAATTTGATGCGTCTTGAACCGGGGCGCAGCGACGAAGAATTGGTGCTTAAATCGCCTAAGGCAATTTATTGTACTCAGCTTGAAATGAAAGATGGCGAGAAGTTAAAACTAATCGCTGAGCAAATTCAGGAAGCTACAGGTGTGTGTGTGCATTTAAAAACTGTGAGTGAAGAGCGGCAAAAAGTGCAGAGCGCAGATCTGAGTGATATTATGAATCAAATCCATACGGATGTAAATTGGAGGAATTAAACATGGCTAAGCGTGGTGGTTTTGCCGGTATGCCCGGTAATATGAGCAATTTGATGAAGCAGGCTCAGAGAATGCAGCGTCAGATGGAAGAAATGCAGAAAGAACTGGAGACCATGGAATTTGAAGGTACCGCTGGTGGTGAAGCTGTTAAAATTGTGGTAACCGGTAAGAAGCAGGTGGTTAATGTAGAACTGAAACCTGAGGTTGTAGATCCCGATGATATTGAAATGCTGCAGGATCTAATTATGGCAGCAGCTAACGAAGCACTTCGTAAGATCGATGAATATCATGATACTAAAGTAAATGGTATTAGTGGCGGCGTAAATCTTCCCGGAGTATTCTAATGGACTACTTTGGCAGCCCGGTTTCGCGATTAATTGAGGAGTTTTCAAGGCTTCCCGGTATTGGACGAAAAAGTGCCCAGAGATTGGCCTTTCACGTGATTCGGATGCCGAAGGAGGAGGCTCAGGCGCTGGCGGATGCAATTATTTCGGCTCGTACCGAAGTTCAGTATTGTAAGGAATGCGGCTGTCTGGCGGATGGTGAACTTTGTCCGATTTGTGCTGATCCGGCCCGTGATCATTCTGCTATAATGGTAGTGGAGGATGCCCGTGACATGGCTGCGTATGAAAGAACGCGGCAATATAAGGGGGTGTATCACATTCTGCAGGGTGTGATATCGCCGCTTTCCGGTGTTAATCCTCAGGATCTTAAAATCAAAGAACTGTTGGAGCGGTTAAAAGATGATACAGTAAAAGAAATCATTTTGGCAACCAATCCCACTGTTGAGGGTGAAACAACGGCCATGTACTTGAGTCGTTTGATCAAGCCTTTAGGACTGAAGGTGACTCGAATTGCCAATGGTGTGCCGGTCGGCGGCGACCTGGAATATATCGACGAAGTCACTCTGGCACGTGCGCTGGAAGGCCGTGTGCTTCTATAATCATGAATAAACCCTTCTTTATACGGATATGATAACCATATGTAGGTTATCGATTGGTATAGAGGAGGGTCTTTTATTATGCAAAAAAGAAAGATGAAACGGGAATTGGCTAAGTTGTCAAAGGCATGGGATTATGAAGTGGGACAGCTGGCGGTCACAAAAAAGGAACTTGATCGGCTGTACTGGAAACTTAAGGATGTAACCGATGAGCGTTTGGTAGATAGTATCATATATGAGATCAAATCACAGGAAGCTAAATATGACTACCATTACTGTAATGTGCGTATATTGGAAGAACGAACAAATGTAAAAAAGGAATAATAAAATAGTTTAAATTTAATATTTTTACTTTTTTCTCTATTGTTTCTGAATGAGGGATAGGGTATACTTATTATGCATAATACTCTGCATATATGTGAGGAAAAGAGGACTAAAATGAAAAAGAAGATCTGTGCTTTTATTTTGTGTGGAGCAGTTGGATTCAGTGTGACAGGATGCGGTTTGTTACCCAAGGAAGAGGAGCTACCCACTGCACCAATTTTGGTGGAGGTAGAAACAGAAGAATACACGGTTGCTAAGGTGAGCCGAGGTGATGTGCGAATCACAGAGATCATACGGGCGAATTATGTGCCTTCTGCATCGGAGAAATTATCGTTTCGTATAGGCGATGAAGTGGTAGAAAAGGTATATGTACAGGTGGGAGATGTGGTAAAAGCCGGTGATGTGTTGGCTGAACTGGATGTAACCAGTCAAAAAGATCAGCTTCGTCAGCAGCAGGATCGCATTGATAGCCTTTATTTGCAGTTGGAACACCTGTATGAATCTGAAGCCATGGATCTGAGTAAAGCACAGCTGGCCGATCAGCAGGCTGCGGAAAATGAGCTGGAGGGCTGGACTTCACAAATGGATGCTGTTCTGGGACAGTATGAGGATCAGGCTCAACAGATCAGAAATTCGATTCAGGTAGCAGAAACCAGATTGGCTGAATTAGAAAGAGATATTCAAGATCGTCAAATCATAGCTTCCATTGAAGGTACGGTTACATATTTGTATGAATTTAAAGAAGGTGAACGGGCGGAGGAAGGACGTAGTGTGATTTCTCTGTCGGATATGAGTCAGGCAATTTTTGAGACCTATTCTGAAAATGCAGAATTGCTGGAAATAGGTGAAACTTATATTCTGACCAGCGATGAAGTGGAATATGAAGTGGTTGCTCGAAGCGCAGAGCAAATGTTGGAAGAAGGCGTAGAAGCAAAAGAGGGGCGAATATATTTGAAAATGGCAGAACTAAATCCCGACATCGAACAGGGTGCATCAGGATCGGTCCATTTGACGATAGAGGAGAGTTTGAGTACGTTGTGGGTGCCGAACAGCGCAATACGAGAAGTTAAAGGTCAGTATGTTGTCTACTGTATGGACGAGCAGGGCTTCCGTGAAATGCGGGAAGTTGAAATTGGCGTTCGGAATGACAAAATTACAGAGATCGTCAGTGGTTTAGAAGAGGACGAAGTGGTTATCTTAGAATAAAAGAAAAGAGGACGAGATCATATGAGAAACGGAAAAAGAATATCGATCTTGATTATGGCTTTGGGTATGATTCTGTCGGGCTGCAGCAAGGCCGGGAAGGAAGAGACGGCTGTGCCTGCTCTTTTAGAGCCGATTGCAGTGGCGGAAAATACGATCGAAGTAAAGAGACAGGATTTTTATTTAGCGAATTACATAAATGTATCAGTGGTACCGCAAACGGAAGAACTCTGTTTTGCCATGGATGGTGAAATTTTGGAGTTATATGTAAATGAGGGTGAAATCGTTAAAAAAGGAGATGTACTGGCTAAAATAGATCAGACGAGACTGACTGAGTCGATCAAAGATCTGCAGGAGACCATTTCCTATGAAGAATCGATATATGAAATGCGTTTGACTCAGGCCGATTTGGATATTCAAATCGCAGAGGTGAAATTGGAGAAACTGCAGGCTCAGTTTGAAGAGCAGGAGCAAAAGAAGGCCGAGGAAGAGGCGCGTAAAAAGGCTGAGGAAGAAGCTCGAAAGAAAGCGGAAGAAGAGGCCAAAAAGAAGGCTGAAGAGGAATCGAAAAAACTGGAAGAATCTGGAGAGTTGAGCCAGGAAAACAGCGTGATCGAGGAATCTTCTGCTGTGATCGGTGGTTCGGAGGAATCTTCAAACGCTGCTAATGACTCGCAATTGCCGGAGGAAAATGAAGAATCATCGATCGTTTCCGGCGAAGCCGGTGACACGGAGGAAAGCTCCGCAGCTCCGTTGCCGGAAGATTCTCAAGCACCGGAGGATTCTCAAGTCCCCGAAGATTCTCAAGCACCGGAGGATTCTCAAACGCCTGAAGATTCTCAGCAACCGGAAGATCCGCAAACGCCTGAAGAGGACAGTATGCCTCAGGTGACAATTACTAAGTATGATCTGCAGAAGGCAGTGCTGGTAATTCAAGAAGCGGAATTGGTATATGGTCAGCTGATGGATCAGTATGAACAGGCAATGGCACAGAGCCAAGGTGAAATGCAGTCATTGCTTGATAAGGTCGGCGAGGATACGATCGTCGCAGCGTTTGATGGTCGTGTGGTAAAGATTCACAACAGAGTGGGAGATTATGTAAGGGAATACGACACCGTGATGTTGTTGGTAAATGAGGATGTGATGTTGCTGCGAGGCGACAAATATAGTAATTCCAGCTTATCCCGAGCTCATAATTTGGATGTTGTAATCGATGGTGTTACCTACGACGTGACCTATATTCCTTATGATGAAGAGGAGTACCTGAAAAAGAGTATGAATCAGGAGCCCCTGCCCAGTTGGTTTGAGGTGGAAGAGAGTGAAGATATTTCATTTGGCGAAAATGGTACAGTGCGATTGTATAAAGATTATAGTGAGAATACTTTGGTAATACCGTCAAGCTGTATGTATTCCGATGATTTAGGTGACTATGTATATAAGTCAGAGAATGGACAGAGAATTAAAACCTATGTATCCATTGGTATTCGAACATCAAGCTTTACTGAGATTGTGGATGGACTGAATGAGGGAGATGAAGTATATGGTGCCGAATAAAAGAAAAAAAGTGCTGGCATGCAGTATGGCATTATTAATGATGGCCGGACTAAGCGGATGTACGACCCTTGCAGAATCCGAAAGTACTGCTGAATTTATGCAGTCCGGAAAAGTGACAGATAGCGGATACAAGACCACACAGGTATATGAAGGAAGTTTTGATATACCCTACGAGACAGATGCATCGGTGGTTTATACCAAATCAGAGTCGCTGTATTGGGAAAGCTCACAGGATCGATATGGAGAGCTTTTGGTATCGGCTGGGGATATGGTTAAAAAAGGTGATGTACTGGCAACTTTTGAGGTTAGTTCCATTGGGGAGTCCGATATTTTGGAGCGTACTGTGGCGGTACAGGAGGCACAGGCTTCTTTGAATCGTACCATTAAGTCGTATGATACATTGATTGCAGCTCAAAAGGAATCAATGGAGAATTTGGAAGACTATGATTATCAGATTGCTGAATTGGAACTGAAAAAACTGGAGAGTGAATATGAGCAGCGGGTAATGGAGGGGGAGCGCTATGTTGCTCAAGCTCAAACTGCGCTGAATGAACTGCAGGAACGAAAAGGAAATAATGAGCTGCTTGCTCCTTTCGATGGTCGAATTTCCTGGGTAGGTCGAGATTTTCAAAAGGGAAACAAGGTGAAAGTGGGTTTGCCGATTGTTGAGATTGAAGATTTGAACAGTCAGATGCTGCAGTTCAGAAACAAGAATTATAAAGGTACGGTTCCTTATTTGAGTGCGGTGAATTTGGTAGATCGTGTGTCCGGTGAGGAATATGTGGGTACCGTTGTTAGCTGCGGAAATGTAACAGGCTTTACGGAAGATGATGTGCTTGTGGAACTTGATACAGAGCTGCCGGAGGGCAAGGATAGTGTGTATTTTAAGGCTACAGGATATATTGCTCAAAAAACAAAAGTAATTTTGGTGGACAGCAAAGCGGTGAAAACAGCCGGCACGGAAAGTTATGTGCATGTACTGAACGAGAATAATGCTACTTATAGAGCATATGTGACGGTGGGCGATACAGTTGGTGGTGTGACCTGGATCATTGATGGTATCGAACCCGGACAGACTGTGATTATAGAATAAGGGGGTGAGACCATGTTAGCATTTGTAAAAAATAAAATATTTAGCAAAAAGTGGATGGTCATCAGCCTTTTGATCGGTAATATTTTGCTGATCAGTATTGCAGCCTGTAGTCCTATGTATTCCGATGCGGTATTGCAGCGCATGCTCAATAAAGATCTGGTTGGATTAATGACAACCACCGGCCGATATCCGGGTCAGATCGAACTGCGTAGTTCCTATAACGATAAGATAGTAAACGGTGGTAAATTTGAGGTAGTTGAGGAAGCTCAGGCATTGGCACAGCAGCTGAAAGAAGAATGCATTGTACCGATTGCCGAGAGCGTAACGATTTTTTATAAGTCGGATGTATCGGCTCTTCACGAAGCCGTGAGTGGTGGTTATAAAGACAGCTTTCCTTCACGTTTGGAAGCTATGAGTGAATTGGAAGAGCATGTAACTATCGTATCGGGCGAATTGCCTCAGATTCGTAGTGAAGCATCGATGCTGGAAGCGATCGTAAGCCAGAAAACATTGATGGAAAGCGGTTTGTTCGTGGGAGAGGTGCTGACCCTGGATCGTTTGAAGAATCCTGTGACCGGTGATCTGTATCAAGTGAAGATCGTAGGTGTGTTTGAACCTGTGAGTGAAGAAGATCCCTATTGGACCACGAATCCGAATAAAGTACGAAATTATTTGTACGTAAGTCATGAGGATTTTAAGGCTAAATTTGTGGAAGATCCGGCTACGCGTCAGAACTTTAGTTGTGTAGACTATATTATGATGGATTATCTGAAGATCAAAGGCGTTCAAGTGTATGATCTTCTGGAGATGTTCGATCGTTATATTGAGCAAATTGGTCAGGATCGTTTCAAAGTACTGGCTTACGATACTTTGGATACATATTTACTCAATGCCAACAAACTGGACGTCACCTTGGTGGTATTACAGGTGCCGATCTTTTTGATGCTGGCTGCGTTTATTTTCATGGTATCGGGTCAGATGCTGAATATGGAGCAGAATGAAATATCGGTGATCAAGAGCCGAGGTGCTTCGAAGAAGCAGATCATTTCTATCTATCTGATACAAAGTACTTTGATTGCAGCGGTTTCATTTGTGGTCGCTATACCTTTGTCCTATTTGATTTGTCAGGTGGTTGGATCGGCAAATGCCTTTCTTGAGTTTGTATCCCGAAAGGCATTGCCTGCGCGATTTGCCCTTCCGGTATGGCTGTTTGCTGTGGCAGCTTCTTTGATTTCCATTGCCACCATGGTGATTCCGGCGATTAAATATGCAAAAGTGGGCATTGTGGATCATAAAAGAAGACGACATAAACAGAGTAAGCCTTTATGGCAAAAGCTGTTTTTAGATATAATTTTGATAGGTGTGTCTTTGTATGGTCTGTATTCCTACAATAATCAAATGGCTTTCCTATCGCAGCAGGTGGATGGTGGTGCTTCTTTGGATCCGCTGTTGTATTCCTGCAGTTCTATGTTTATATTGGGTGTGGCCATGTTTGTGGTACGAATTTTCCCCATTGTGATCAAAGTGATTTTCCTGATCTTCAAGAAAATTTGGTCACCGGCCATGTATGCGTCTTTCCTGAGAATGCTGCGCAGCAGAAGTAATCAGAATTTTATTATGATATTCTTGATTCTGACTATGGCAATGGGTATTTTCAGTGCCGAAACAGCGCATACCATTAACCGCAATGCGGAGGATAAAATCCGGTATGTGAATGGTGCGGATGTGATTGTGGCTGAAAATTGGGCGAGTCTGGCCTTTGGTGAGACGGGGCAAGGTGATAAGCAGGTTGTATTTACCGAGCCTGATTTCACTAAATACCATGATTTGGATGAAGATGCCTTGATGACAAAGGTTTTGTATCGCGGTAATGTTGGCATTGCCGGAGCCAGCTCCATTAAGGCTTCCTTGTTGGGCATTAATACCAAGGAGTTTGGTGAAGTGGCCAACATGAAAGAGGGCCTTTTGAAAGAGCACTGGTATCATTATTTGAATGCCATGTCACAGGATCCCGAGGGAATCCTGGTATCCACCAGTTTCCGTGATGAGCTTGGATATAGACTGGGCGATCGAATCAATTTCAGAGAGAATAATGCTGATTCGATTCGTGGTGTGATTTACGGTTTTGTCGATTACTGGCCCGGTATGACTCCCCCTGGAGCAGGAGAAGAGGGAAATTCCTACTTTATTATTGCCAATCTGTCACTGATTCAGATGAAGTGGGGCGTACAACCCTATGAGGTATGGATGAAGAACTTGAGTGATTCTTCCCAATACATTTACGATTTTGCAGAAAACTATCAAATCAGTTTCCAAAAGTTTGTGGATACCAATGCGGATCTGATCGAATTAAAAAATGATCCGGTATTCCAAGGTACCAACGGTGTGTTGACAGTAGGCTTCATTGTAGTACTGGTTTTGTGTAGCGTTGGTTTCCTGATTTATTGGATCTTGTCGATACAATCCCGAGCTCTTCAGTTTGGTATTTTCCGCGCAATGGGTATGACAATGAGGGAAGTGCTCAGTATGTTGTTCAATGAGCAGATCTTTATTTCCGGTGTGTCCATTGGCGCCGGTGTGGGCGTGGGTAAACTGGCATCTCAGCTGTTTGTACCTATTATTCAAATGGCTTACAGTAGTTCGGAGCAAATCATTCCGTTGGAGATCCAGACTGCGACCAATGATACGATGAAGTTGTATATTGTGGTTGGTTTGGTTATGATCGTCTGCATGGTGATTCTTGGCTGGATGATCAAGAAGATCAAGATTGCACAGGCACTGAAGCTTGGGGAGGACTAATATGGCAGATAATATGATCGTAGTAAAAGACGTTTCCCGTGGCTTTGAAGTGGGTGGCGATCAGCTGTTTTGGGCTTTAAAACATATCGATATGGAAATTCCCAGAGGGCATTTGACCATATTGCGTGGTCGTTCCGGTTCCGGTAAAACGACTCTGATGAATATTCTCAGTGCACTGGATCTGCCCACCGAGGGAACGGTTTATTTGGGAGAAAATGAGATCAACAAGCTGTCCGAAAAGGAACGCACTTTGCTGCGTCGAAGCGAGGTGGGATACATCTTCCAGTCGGTAGCCTTGATCCCCATGATGACCGCCTATGAAAATGTAGAGTTTAGCCTGCGTTTGGCAGGTTACAAGGGCGATTGGAAAGCGCGCGTGGAAGAATGTCTGCATATGGTTGGTTTGGGAAATCGAATGCACCATATGCCTCAGGAGCTTTCCGGTGGTGAACAGCAGCGTGTATCGATTGCCCGCGCAATCGCGCATAAACCGGCAGTACTCTTTGCCGATGAGCCCACGGCAGAGCTGGATACCAACACCGGTCTGCAGGTGGTAAAGATCTTTAAAGATCTGTGTCATAAGGAAGGTGTTACCATTATTATGACCACCCACGATACCGGTCTTATGGAAATCGGAGACAGAGTTTACGAGTTAGAGGATGGTGAAGTCGTTGGCTGAGTACATGATCGAATGTGAAAACCTCGTAAAGATCTACAAAACCGAGGATATTGAAGTATTGGCATTGCAGGGATTGGAACTTACCGTGGAAAAGGGAGAGCTGATGGCGATCATTGGTAATTCCGGTAGTGGTAAGTCCACATTCCTGAACATGATCGGTGGCTTGGACAGACCATCCGCCGGTCGCCTGATCGTAGACGGTAAAAATCTGTTTAAAATGACAGAGTCAGAATTGGTGGCATATAAGAGAGATACCGTAGGTTTTGTATGGCAGAACAATGCTCGAAATCTGATGCCCTATTTGACCGCCTGGGATAATGTGCAGATGCCCATGATGCTGAGCAATCAGAAGCGCCAGAAAGAAAGAGCCCTGGAGCTTTTGGAATTGGTGGGTATGGCTCATCGTAAAAATAATAAATTGAATCAGCTTTCCGGCGGTGAGCAGCAGCGTATTGCGATTGCAATCGCGCTGGCCAATAATCCGAAGCTTCTATTGGCCGATGAGCCTACTGGAAGCGTGGACGTAAAAACCAGTAACTATTTGTTGGACATTTTCCGTAGCCTGAATGAGGAAATGGGTCTTACCATCGTGATTGTAACCCATGATCGTTTGCTTGCAAAGAAGGTTAACCGTGTGGTTTCCATCCGAGATGGAAAAACCTCCAGCGAAATGATCATGCGTCAGAGTTATCGTGAACAGATGGATAGCTTGGGTGGACTGTCCGATGATGTGGTGACCCAGGAAGAGTTTACCGTTATGGACCGTGCCAACCGATTGCAGATTCCTGCCCATATGCTGCAGGAGATCGGGGCCAAGGGCAACAAGGTTAAGCTGGAAGTTGTAGATGGCCGAATTGTGATTGCTGCACAAGACTCGGTGGAAGAAAAAGCAGAATAAAAAAATTCTCCGAATCATAAGATGGACTAGACTTATGATTCGGAGTTTTTTTTATGGATTCAAGATGGATCGTAGAATTGATGATATTGGTGTTGGCCTTCTCAGTGGTCATGGTTGTATGGCCCGGACTGCGTCGTTTTCTGTTAGGTTTTTTTCGTAATGTCGGAATAGGCTTAGTTTTACTATGGGCGATCGGAAGTTTATTTGGCTCGCAATTTCAAGTAGGCCTCAATCCGGTCACAGCCGCAACCTGCGGCCTCCTCGGCCTCCCCGGTACTGCCTTCTTACTCATACTTAAGGGATTTATATTATGATGTTGAAAAGAAAGAGGCGAGTGTTAGAGAAAAAGGTGAAGAACAAGGTGCGGAAAAGGCGGCTCCTGCTGGCACATACCACTGTAGTGCCAAAAGGAGCCGCCTTTTATGAACTTATTCTTCTTCTACTTTTTCTTCTCTGATGCGAGCAACACTTACGATCTTGGTGTCTTTATCCAGACCCATCAGCTTCACGCCGGAGGTCACACGGCCGATCTCGCTGATGTCCTGAACACGCAGGCGGATGATAATACCGCCATTGGTGATCAGCATCAGGTCCTGATCTTTGGTCATAACCTTGAAGCTAACAACTTCACCGGTCTTAGAGGTCAAGCGATAGTACAGGCTACCCTTACCGCCGCGCTTCTGAACCGAGAACTCGGTCAGTGCGGTACGTTTGCCCATACCGGTTTCGGTTACTGCCAGTACGGAATCACCCTGGGAAGCAAGCTGCATACCAATTACCTCATCTCCGGCGGCCAGGGTAATACCCTTAACACCCATGGAGCTGCGGCCGGTAGTACGTACATCTGCTTCGGCGAAGCGGATCATCTGACCGCCGCGGGTTGCCATCAGTACATCATCCTTACCGTTGGAGCGCTTAACTTCGATCAGTTCATCGCCTTCCTGCAAGGAGATCGCTACCAAACCATTAGTACGGATGTTGCCATACTCAGCAAGGTCAGTCTTCTTGATGGTACCGCCCTTGGTGGCCATCAGCAGATAACCTTTATCTCGGCTTTCCTTCATCTGGATCACGGCGCTTACTTGCTCACCGCCACTCAGGGACAGCAGATTCACAATGGCAGTACCACGAGCGGTACGACCTGCTTCGGGAATCTCGTAAGCCTTCATGCGGTACACGCGGCCGCGATTGGTAAAGAACAACAGGTAGTCGTGGGAAGAAGCAATAAACAACTGTTTTACATAGTCTTCTTCACGAGTCTCGATGCCCTTGATGCCCTTGCCGCCACGATTCTGGCTGTGATACATATCCAGAGAGGTGCGTTTGATGTAACCCAGGTTGGTCATGGTGATTACGCACTGCTCGTTTTTGATCAGATCTTCCAGATTGATCTCGCCATCCTCATAAGTAATGTAGGTGCGGCGGGAATCGGCATATTTAGCCTTCAATACCAGCAGCTCTTCCTTGATTACACTATACAGGATGTTTTCGTTACCCAGAATAGCAAGGTACTCAGCGATCTTTTCTTCCAGTTCGTCGTATTCGTTCTGCAGACGCTCACGCTCCAAACCGGTCAGAGCACGCAGACGCATATCTACGATAGCCTGTGCCTGAGCATCGGTAAAGTCGAAACGGGCGATCAGGTTGGCCTTAGCTTCGGCTACATTTGCGGAAGCGCGGATGATAGAGATGATCTCATCAATATAATCCAGTGCCTTCAGCAAGCCTTCCAAAATATGAGCACGGGCCTGAGCTTTGTCCAGATCGTACTGGGTACGACGGGTCACAACCTCTTTCTGATGATCCAGATACAGTTCCAGCATCTGTTTCAGATTCAGCACCTTGGGCTCATTCTTAACCAGAGCCAGCATATTAATGCTGAAGGTATCCTGCAGAGGAGTGTTCTTATAAAGCTGATTGATGATCAGACGAGCATTGGCATCGCGCTTCAAATCGATTACGATGCGCATACCGTTACGGTCAGATTCATCACGCAGATCGGAGATGCCTTCGATCTTTTTATCTTTAACCAGATCAGCAATACGCTCAACCAAGCGAGCTTTGTTAACCTGATAGGGAATCTCGGAAACAACGATGCGCTGGCGATGGCCGGCGATCTCTTCCACTTCCATATT